>JAJRXE010000391.1 GCA_024276455.1 Calditrichota bacterium | reverse complement strand
GTTCTGGACACCTCGGCGCTGTATTTTCTGGGGTATTTCACCGATTTAAAAACCGTTGCCATTTATTCCCTCGGTTACAAGCTGGCTCAAATCGGAGGCATGGTGTTGATCCTGCCCTTTCAACTGGCATTCGAACCGTTCGTGTTTGCCAATCTGGACAAACCCAATCTCCGGAACACCATTTCCCGCTTGTTAACCTACTTATTGTTGACCTTCTCCTTCGTAGCGCTGGGAATCGTGTTTTTGTCTCGCAAGGTGTTGGGCATCATTGCACCTCCGGAATATTCCCAGGCCTATGTTCTGATCTTTTTGTTATTGCCCGGCATTGCCTTTAAGGGAATCCATTATGTCGGGCAGGCGCTGCTCCATATTAAAAAGAAATCTTACGTTACCGGACTGACCGCGCTGGTTTTCACCTTGCTAAGTTTGGTTTTTAATTATTTTTTCATTCAATGGTTAGGAGTTTACGGGGCAATCGGGGTGTTTAATTTTACGTTAATGGGAAGCGCATTCGTTCTGCTTTTCTGGGGCAGAAAAATGTTTTACATCCCTTTGGAGAAAAGACGTCTGTTTATTATTGTAACCATGTCCGTATTGTTGCTTTTGACCGTGTTTTTATTAAAAAATGTCGCTTTTTACATTTACTGCAGTGTCATCCCTCTGGTAACGATTCTGGTGGCATTACTGTTAGTTTGGGGGAACTTTTTCGATCCGGAAGAAAAGAGCGTGATTCGGAACGTTCTCCAGCGTCTTTACCGCCCGGCTTCCACCTAAATTGCAGGGAAATTCCCCTGAGCAGAAACACCCGACACAATTGAAACAACCTGGTCCGGCATTCGAATGTTCGATTTATGGCAAATTTTCCTTTTTGCTTCCTTGCTGTTAATGGGGGCAGTTTTTGCCTACGCGGCTTTTAATCATTTCGAGATTGCTATCGGGGCGGTAGCGTTCTCTCCCTGGATTTCGGCCATTTTTACCCCCAATGCGCCGCTTCTGGCGGCTCAGGAAGCGAGTCTGGGGTCGTATTTAAGAATTGGTCTGTTGGTAGTGGTGGGGGCACTGGGCGTCCTGAAATATTTACAAAATTGGCCGCTTCATCAGGGCAAGCTCTCTCCTCCTTTTGCTTTTTTGGGGGTGTTCTTAGTCCTGGCGCTGCTCTCCACCTTTTACTCGATTGACCAGAAATTTACTTTTGTACGTTCCGCTTCGTTTCTGGCCGTGTTCGGCTTTATGTTGGGATTCGATGTCTGGTTGAAGCGAAAAAAAAACGTCGATCAGGTTTTGAATATTCTATTTTATCTGGTGAGCTTTTTTGTGCTGGCCAGTTTGGCAGCGCTGCTTTTTTGGCCTGCAAAAGCCTGGTTGTGGAATGCTCCCAATCGGTTTCAGGGAATCTGGAATCATCCCAATACAATGGGCAGTTTTTGCATGATTTCTTACCCGATTTTACTCTGGAAACACGGGCACACTTCTTCCCAGGGTAAATGGATGGTGATTTCTTTGTTGCTTGTTAGCGTTTTTCTCCACGTTCTGACGGGATCGCGAGGGTCTTTACTGGCTTCCCTGGTGGGAATTAGCATTTGGTTCATTAGTCAAAAGAAGCATGTCAAATTATTTCTTTATTTGGGAACGGCCGGTTTTCTGTTTTTGGTGTTAATCCTGGTGAATCCTTCTCGATTCGAAAGAAAAGAAAAACCGAAGAGTTTGACCTATTTAACCGGCCGGACCGAATTCTGGAAAGCCGCTTTCATTCTGGTGAAAGAGAATCCCATTCTGGGATACGGTTATGATGTGGAGGGAAAAGTGTGGCAAGATCCGCGCTTCCACAATCCCAAATTAACGCTCTGGAGCGTAAGCGCCCGTACCTCTCTGCACAACGGGTACATTTCTATTGCTATTGGGGTGGGAATGATCGGGTTTTTAATCTGGTGTATTGTTCTGTTTTACCCCTACGGACAGCTGTTCAAACTAAAAGCCTCGGAATACAAAGGATTCGTACTTTCCGTTTTTACCATGGTTATTCTGCTCAACCTTATTGAAACCACCATTACCGGCGGACAGTCACTGGCTTCCGTCGTGTTCTGGATTGCCTGGGTAATGGGGGGCAAAAAACCTCAAATCTTTTCCTCTGCCTGAAAGAAAAGAGAATATTTGCCCACTGTCTCCGCTTTGCCATGCAATCGGGCGAAAATCCGGTTGCCGATGGTCTTTCTTTCCGGAACGTCCGGATCACAGATCTGCCGGGATGACTCTTTCCGGTTGAAAGGGTGATCTTAAATCCTGACTTCCTTTGTCGCCTTCGCTTAATAGAAAAAACCGAATGATTTGCTTGAATAATAAGTGTATTTCGAACAGTTCATTGTATTGACGGAAGCAGGGGAGAAGCGAATGGAGGGAGAATAGACGGAAATGAGCCGTGAAAACAAATCCTATGTGCTGATTACCCCGGCAAAAAACGAAGAGGCCTTTATTGCGGATACGATTCAATCCGTAATTAACCAGACCATTTTGCCTCTCCGTTGGGTCATTGTCAGCGACAATTCCACTGATCGCACTTGCGAAATTGTGGAATCGTACCGTCAAAAATACCCCTTTATTGATCTGCTGCGTTTAAACAGCTCGGCTACGCGGGATTACGCGGCCAAAGTCCAGGCATTCCATGCCGGATATCGGCGGCTCCGGAATCTGGATTATGCGTTTATCGGTAATCTGGATGCCGATATCTCTTTCGGAGAGAATTATTACGAGCGATTAATGGAAGAATTCGAGCGGGATCCTGCCCTGGGAATCGCCGGTGGTTTTGTGTGGGAAAAATACAATGGAAAAGAAAAGCCGTTTACGCGGAATCTGAACAGCGTGGGCTGTGCCATTCAATTCTTCAGACGCGCGTGTTTTGAGCAGGTGGGCGGTTATTTGCCTCTGAAAATGGGCGGTGAAGACGCGGTGGCGGAAAATCTGGCCAGGATGCACGGATGGAAAGTTCGGACTTTCCCGGAAATTACGGTGTATCATCATCGGCCCATGGGGACGGGAAATTGGAGCCGATGGAAAGCCCGCTTCAACCAGGGACGCGAGGAATATCTTCTTGGTTACCATCCTCTTTTTTTCTTCCTGAAGTCTTTGAGTCGCCTGAGCTGTCCGCCCTTCCTTCTGGGAACATGCTTAACCTGGCTGGGATATGTTAACGCCGTTGTAAAAAGGGAGCCGCGTCCGGTGTCGCGGGATTTCGTGAGTTTTCTGAGGCAGAGGCAAAAACAGCGCATGTTACGCGCGTTGAGAATGGCGAACGATTCCGCACTCCTGTAGCTTCAGCAAAACGAACCGTTAGGTGGCCTAAAATCGGTGGTGGCAGCGAAGGTCGCCGTGAGGGCTGATTATTTTTTTTCTGGCTGGCTGTAAAGATATTGCCCATTCAAAAATATTGTCCTACCCGGAAGGCTTGTTGTTTCCGCTTCTTTTTCTGGCAAAGTTTTTGCGCTCTAAATTGTGACTGGAGATGAGGCTGATCATGAAATTTATTATTGTAGGTTTAATTTTTCCCCTTCTGGTTCTGGGAGAGAGTTTTGTCCGGGTAAATCAGGTTGGATTTTTACCGGACGATGTAAAACAGGCCATTGTGGGTTCCGATAGTGATTTGCAAAATACAACCTATCTGATTCGCAACCTCAATACCTATCAGACCGTTGTCTCCGGAAAATTGGGGGTTTCCGTGTCGGGAGTTGGACCGGATACCCCTTTCCGGTACAATTATTTGATTGATTTTTCCACCCTGCGGGAAAAAGGCATTTACGTCATTGAATTGGAAGATCGCACCCAATCGCCTTCCTTTGCGGTGAGTCCGGCCGCTTTCCAGGGAATCGTGGACAAATTACTCTACTTTTTGCGGGTGGAGCGCTGTGGGGATACTCAACCGGAACTTCATCAAGCCTGCCATCTTTACGATGGGACCAATGTACCGTACGATTTAACCGGTGGCTGGCACGATGCCGGCGATTTTCTAAAATTCACCCGCCAGGAGGCTTACACCACCTATCTGCTCTTGCTCAGTTACCAGATTCGTAAAGAAGCGGGTGTTTCCAATTTTTCCGATCAGAACAACAACGGTTTGCCCGACATTCTGGATGAAGCCCGGGTGGGATTGGACTATTTGGTAAAGCTTTATCCGGATCAAGACCATTTTGTCGTGCAGGTCGGAGATTTGAATGCCGACCACAGCCAGGGCTACCGTTTACCGGAAAACGACCAGCTGGCGGAACGTAACCGACCGGCTATTTTCGAATTTGATCGGCAACCATTAAGCAAAGTGGCTTATGCGCTGGCTCTGGGTAGCAAGATATTCCAGGAAATTACCGGACAGCAAAACAAAGCCCAGGAATATCTGGCGGTGGCAAAGAAAGCATACGAGAAAGCCAAAACGGTTGGTAGCAATCATCGGGACAAACTGTGCCTGGCGGCCGCCGAGCTCTATTTTGCCACCGGTGCTAAGCAATACTGGCAGGAGGCCGTCAATTTCAATGAGCAACTTTCCTGGAGCGATTGGGGACATTCCGGCAATAATACCAATCTGGCTAATGCCCGGCTGGCCCCCTATCTGGAAAGCGCCCGGAACAAACTGCGCCAGGCGGTGGAACATTTTTTAAATGCTTCCAAACAAAATCTATTTGGGTACGACGTGCCCTATTCCTGGGGAAGTCTTTACAATGCCTTAAGTTCGGCCAATATGTCACTTTTTTACTTTCGCCTGTCCGGCGACACGGTATTGAATGAATTGGCGGTTCGAATCCGCGATTACACGCTGGGTAAAAATCCCTGGGGAGTTTGTTTTATTAGCGGAGTCGGAACCACCTATCCGAGAAACATTCACAACGGAACGATTCGCGCCTTAAAAGAAAGTGGCGTTTTAAGCGAATATACCGTCCCCGGTGCAATTGCCGAGGGCCCCTTTTATCGGGACAAATGGGAAGCGAATTACAGTTCCTTTGTTCCCCCGCAAGAAGATATTTACTACCGGTTTCATACCTCCGCCTGCGTGTACCACGATCATTTAAATGATTACGTGACCAACGAACCCACCATTTACGGAGTCGCCGAAGCGATTCTCCATTTTAGCTTTTACTCAGCATTAAACAGCGGTGGAGATACGCTTCCCCCTGAAAAACCTCGTAATATTCGGGTCTCTTCGGAGTAAAAGCTAACCGCCCAATCTCGATTCGCCGCGCACCACGGAGAACGAATTCAATGTTGCGTCTGCTTGTAAAGGGGCGAAAACCCAATTAATCCTCCCGGAACCTTTATGATTGGTGTATTAACCAGTACTCCCGAACGGATGGTTGCTGAAGAGTTCTTTCAACTCTTTAAAACGCCCTGGCAGTTTTGCCAAAGAGGGGAAGACTACCCGGTGATTATTACGACCGACGAGCCGGATTTCTCGTTTTCTTCCCGGGTGTGGATTGTTTTCAGTAGCCGAAGGTTGAAGTTTGATGAAAAAGTCCGGGTGCGAACCGGGCCGATGCAGACGGGCGGCTCAATACGTTGGGAGGGCAGGGAAGTGCCCCTGTACGGAAAGTTTGTTCTTTGCCAGCCGGAAGATTCCGGGGAGACGCTTCATGTGCAGGAGAGACACGGGCTGGGAGTCAGGGTGCGGCTCAGAGATAAAACCATTTTGCGGTTGGGCTACAATCTTTTTCAGGAAGTCCGGTTTTTAATCGAGCATGGTCAGCCGGAATGCTTCGCCCATATTCCCACCCTGGAGCTCCACATCCGCTGGCTCCGCCAGTGGATTGTTGCCGAAGGCCTGCCGGTGGTGGAAATCCCCCCGGTTCCCCGGCATCATCGGTTCTTTGCCTGTTTGACCCACGATGTGGATTTTCTGCGCCTGAACCAGCACAAATTCGATCGGACTTTCTGGGGATTTTTGCTCCGGAGCCTGTTTGCCGCCCCCGGAAGAGTGGTGAGGGGGCAACTGAGCTTTCTGAATCTGCTGAAGGGCTGGTTCCAGCTTTGGACGCTTCCGTTGGTGTACAGCGGTTTGAAAAAAGATCCCTGGTTTCGCTTTGAAGATTACCTGAAGCTGGAAGCGACAACTAAGTCCACATTTTTCTTAATCCCTTACAAAAATCGACCCGGAAACGATACACTGATGGAGCGGGACGAGCAGCGTAAAACCAGATACGACATCACCGACCTTTCCGAAACGGTAGCGGCGTTAATTAACAAAGGGTTTGAGATCGGCTTGCACGGGATCGACGCCTGGCACGATCCCCGGGCCGCAGTGCAGGAGCGGGAAAGGATTTCCTCCGTAACCCGCCAGCCGGTCGCGGGAATTCGTGTCCACTGGTTGTACAATCATCCGCGTTCGGCGGGGATATTGGATCGGGCCGGGTTCCTTTACAACAGTACCGGTGGCTACAATACCACGGTGGGATTCCGTTCCGGCACCACTCAGGTTTTTCGGCCTCTGAAATCCCGGAGGATGTTAGAGCTGCCCTTGCATATTCATGATATGCCGCTCTTTGCTCCCGGATTGTTAAATCTTTCCTTCCAGAAAGCGCGTGAAATCTGCTCTTCTTTAATCGGCCAGGCCCAGCAATACGGAGGCGTTCTTACTGTTCTCTGGCACTTGCGCAGCCTCGCTCCGGAGCGCTTCTGGGGAGATTTCTACAAAAAGCTTCTTGAAATGCTAAAAGAAAACGGCGCCCGTTTTGGAACGGCCGGGCAAATTGTTGAATGGTTTCATCAGCGAAGAAAAATCAGATTCCGCCGTGTTCGGTTCGAAAAAGATCGAGTGGTGGTGTTCCTGGATGGGATTATTCCGCCACCGCAAGCGGGATTTCTTCTCAGAATTACCACCCGTACATCCGTGAGAGAACTGCCCCTGTTGCGTAACCGTCGCCTGGAAATCCGGCTGGATTCGACGACAGGGTGAACATTTTTACTCCACTATGTTAAACGTGGATGTAAAAAGGAAGCGTATTCAATGAAAGCCAGACAAATTTCGGTTTGCGTGCTTCGCCACGGCTATTACCCGCACGATATCCGCGTGTACAAGGAAGTCCGCGCCATTGTTGAAAACGGGTACGCGGTGGACGTCATTTGTTTGCGTCGCGAAGGCGAAAAGAAACGAGAAGTGGTGGAAGGTGTCAACGTGTACCGACTGCCTCTAACGCACCAGCGGAACAATCGCTTCCGTTATCTGCTGGAATACGGACTATCTTTTTTCTCCATGTTTTTACTGGTTCCCCTCCTGTTTTTCCGGCGAAAATACCGGCTGATTCAGGTGAACACCATGCCGGACTTTTTGGTGTTTGTAACCATCATCCCCAGACTTTGGGGAACCAGAATCCTTCTGGACATGCACGAACCGGTTCCGGAACTCTGGAGGACCAAATACGGACAGTCTTCGGATTCCCGGGTGATTCACTGGCTGGTTCGTATCGAGCAATTGGCCATGAGATATGCCCATGCCGTGATTACCGTAAACGAAACGATTAAAAAACGCTTTGCCGAAAGGGGCACGCCGCCGGAAAAAATTACCGTGGTGCGCAATGTACCGGACGAGACCTTTTTCCGGGTGTCTGCCCCGGTAAGCACGAACGGCGATTTCCTCATTATGACTCACGGGACCATTGAGCCTCGCTACGGCCACGAGTTGCTTCTCAAAGCGCTGCGGCAAATAAAGGAAGAGATTCCATCCGCCAAATTAATGATTATTGGTAATGGAGAGAACGAACCGAATATACGTCGATTGATCAAAAAATTGAAATTGCAAAACGACGTGATATTAAAGGACTGGATGCCCTTAGGCCAGTTGACCCGTTACATTGCGATGGCTCAGGTGGGAGTCGTTCCCCTGATGCCCTCGCCATTTTCCGATCTCTGTCAACCGAATAAGCTCTTTGATTACATAGTGTTAAAGAAACCGGTCGTTGTTCCTCGATTACCGGCCATTGAAGAAAGCTTTGACGATGCGGCGGTGCTCTATTTTCAGCCTGGCGACTTCCGTGATCTGGCCCGGTGTATTCTGGAAGTTTACCGCGAGTCTCCCAAACAGCAGGAAAGAATTCGCCGGGCTTTTCAAAAATACCAGGAATTGCGCTGGGAGGTAGCTAAAAATGATTATTTGCAGGTCGTGAACCGGCTGGTAAATTAGTTCCCCAAAACAGAGCACAACGGGAGGAAAGCACCTTTGAAATTACCCACCTTTTTAATCCTGGGAGCCCAGAAATCCGGCACCACCACTCTGCACGCGGCTCTGGAACTGCATCCGCAGGTATTTACCGCCCGGCCCAAAGAACTGTCTTTTTTTAACAAAGAAGAGAATTTCCAGAAAGGGATTGAGTGGTACGCCCGTTTCTTCGAGAATTGGGAAAATGAAAAAGTGGCTGGAGAGGGGACGCCCAGCTATTTGTGGGATGGGCGCGTACCTCCCCGAATTAAGAATTATTTACCTCACGCAAAATTTATTGTCATGTTACGCAATCCGGTAACCCGGGCTTATTCGGCCTACTGGTACGCTTACATTGGCGGTGGGGAAACGCTCCCTTTCGAGAAAGCGCTGGAAATGGAACCGCAGCGGGCAAAACTTGGCGATTCCATCCGGGGATTCAGCTCCTATGTGGATCGGGGGCATTATGTTGATCAGTTAAAACGCTATTTCAGCCTCTTCGATCGCCGGCAATTTCTAATCCTGATCTTTGAAGAATATGTTCAAAATCCCCGCAAAAGCTTAAAGCAGGTTTGCGATTTTTTAGATGTGGATTGTGACGAGGATTTTTTAATCCGGGCAGTGAATGTGAAACAAAATACTTCCCGGGTACCGCGAAGTCGATTAGTACACAAGTCCGTGCCCTTTCTGTTGCGCCATTTTCATTTTTTTGGACGGGTGGTGCGTTATGCGAATTTAAAGCCAGGAAAATATCCTCCCATGAAAGAAGAAACCCGGCAAAAATTGCGGCAGATTTTCCGGGCGGAAATTGAGGAATTAGAAGAGCTGCTGGGGCGCGATCTCAGCCTCTGGAAAAATTAGGGGAGGGCTAACCATTCAGAACATTTTCGTCCGTTTAATCAAATTGTTCATTGCTTTGCTCGTGTTTGTCGGGGATTTTTTTCGTCGTTCAATTTCCCGACTAAGCGGGAAACAGGTGCCGGGAACTTGCGTGGTATTTTGTTACCATGCGGTTCCGGCACACCAGGTAAACCTGTTCCGCCGGCAGATGGATTTTTTACAAGGCGAGTCGCAAGTGCTGCCCGCTGATGCTCGCACTAACCTGGAAGCAGGAAAGCGCCATTGCATGATTACTTTCGATGACGGATTCCGTAGCGTCCTGGAAAACGCTCTGCCCATTTTGAAAGAACGGAACCTTCCGGCGGCGATCTTTTGTGCCACCGGCTATTTTGGTGCTACCCCGGACTGGATTCAAGAACCGAATCACCCGGATCGAAAGGAACGGATTATGACTGAGGAGGAATTGAAAACGCTCGACAACGGAACGATTATAATTGGTTCCCACACCGTATCGCACCCCTTTTTACACCGCCTTTCCCCGGAGGAAATTTCACGGGAATTTGAAGCTTCCCGACAAACTCTGGAAAAACTGACCACTCAGCCGGTGACTTTATTGGCCATTCCCTTCGGGAAATACCCGCCGGAAGTGTTTACGCTTGCTCGCCAGGCCGGTTATTCCCGAGTTCTTACCAATGATCCGGAACAAATTGAGCAGCTGCAGGACCGTTTCGTCCTGGGACGTTTTGATGTGTCTCCCACCACCTGGAGGCTGGAACTCCGACTGATTCTGGCTGGGGCTTACCGCTGGCTACCACACGCTTTTCGCTGGAAAAAAAGAGTTTTACAGGGCTTAGGTTTCTCCGCTGCCAGGAAAGAAGAAAGGGTCGAATCCCGTGTCATCACTTCCCTCGAGCCACGCAACCGGTTCTGAAATAGCCTTCTCCGCCGCGGTGGAGTCCATTCTGGTAACACCGCAAGAATGGCAAACCATCCTGCCTGAGTTTGCCGATGCATCCATTTACCAGACAACCGAATACGGCCGTCAGGTAAGTGGGGGAAGGCACCTGGAACATTGGGTACTCAGAAGAAATGGGAAAATCATCGCCGCGGCGCTGATCCGTCTAATTGCTGTGCCCATTTTCCCAGGCCGCATCGCTTACCTTTACCAGGGCCCTCTCTGGCAGTTTCGAGGACGGCACGATCCTAACGATTTAAAGCTGGCATTAAGCGTTTTGCGCCGCGAATATGTAGAAAAACGAAGCATGTTGCTGCAAATATTTCCCAACCTCATCCACCGAATGGAGGGCAATTACCAAAACATTTTCCAGGCCGAGGGGTTCCACCGGGTGGCAGGTGTAAAAAACGAAAGGACTTTTTTACTGGATCTCTCCCAGGACCTGCTAGAGATTCGCCGAAAATTCCGCCGCAATTGGCGAAATCATCTAAATAAAGCCCTCCGAAATAATCTGGAAATTGTCTCCGGTCGGACCGAAGAGTTGTTCGATGTTTTTATTGAAATTTATCAGGAACTCTTGCAACGGAAGAAATTTTATGATTCACCGGACGTTTTTACCTGGCGAGAAATTCAGAAACAGCTTCCCGAAAAATTTAAAATGAAAGTGTTTGTCTGCAAGGCAGAAGGCAAGCCGGTTTCCGCCGCCGTGGGCACGGTATTAGGCGATAAGGGAATTTATCTGCTGGGCGCGACCAGCAAAAAAGGAATGAAAACCCAAGGGTCCTATTTAATTCAGTGGGAAATGATTCGCTGGCTGAAGGAAGTGGGATGCCCCTGGTACGATTTAGGCGGAATCAATCCCCAAAAAAATCCCGGCGTTTTCCATTTTAAAGCAGGAATGGGGGGAGAGGATGTTTCCTATTTAGGATTATTTGAAGCTGCCGGGAGTACGGCCAACCGCCTCCTTGCCCGGGTTGTGCGGCTCTGGCGCCTTTACCAAAATAGAAAATCCTGATACAGGTGAAAGAGTTAGTGGGAATTTTTTTGTCCTCTCTGCGTTTAGCGGAGAGGATTTTTTATATTCAGCTTACCGAACCGGTAAATGCTTTAGTAATATTTATTTGAATTCTTGATTCATATGGAATATTTAATTATAATTTGTTTCACTCTTCTGGTGAGGTGGCACGATGAAAAAAATTCAACTTTCCTGGTTTACCTGTTTGTTTTTATTGCTATTTTGCTTTTTCCCCCTGTTAACGGCCTTTCCCCGATACGATGTGAACAAAATCGTAAAAGCAATTGATGAGCTGTACCGCAGTAAAACCAGTTACGCGGAAATGGAAATGGAAATTGTTACCCCTCACTGGCAACGGACCTTGCGGATGAAAATCTGGACCGAGGGCATGGACAAAACATTTATTCGCATTATTGAACCCAAAAAGGAAAGGGGAGTGGCGACGTTACGGATTGGCAATGAAATGTGGAACTACCTTCCCAAAGTGAACAAAGTCATCAAAATTCCTCCTTCCATGATGATGAGTTCCTGGATGGGATCCGATTTCACCAACGACGATCTGGTAAAGGAATTTTCCCTTTTCAGAGATTACCATTACCGATTGATTCAGCCGGATGATGCGGAGAAGGGATTGCTTTACGTGGAGTGCATTCCCAAAAAGGACGTACCGGTGGTGTGGGGAAAGGTGATTGTAGCGGTTCGCGATTCCGACTACATTCCGGTCTGGGAAAAATATTACGATGAAAAGGGGAAGTTGATGCGCATTTTCTATTTCAAAGACATTAAACAGTTTGGCGGGAAGAAAATTCCCAGCGTCATGGAATTGATTCCCCAGAATAAAAAAGGTCACAAAACGGTAATTCGCTATCTAAAGGCGAAATTCAACATTCCCTTGCGGAGAGATATTTTCACTCTCCGGAATCTCCAATCGACGCGTTAAAAGGAAACGAAGCCTGGTTGGGAATAAACCCGGAATGGGGCGATGCTCATATTAAAAATTGCCTTTCGAAATATTTTTCGGCAAAAACGGCGCAGTGTTCTTACCGCTTTAACCATGGCAGGCGGTTTTACACTGGCGGCGATTTCCATTGGCTGGTCCGATGGTTCGTACAATTTCATTATTGATATGTTCACCCGCAATCGTTTGGGACATATTCAGATACACAAAAACGGTTATCGCGATCGTCCCTCGCTTTACAAAACCATTCCCAATTACCGTCAGGTGGGCGAGAAAATTGCCGGGGTAAAGGGAGTAGAAGGCTGGACGCCCCGCCTGTTTGCCGCCGCCCTGGCTTCGGTGGGTGAGAAAACCAGCGGTGTGCAAATCACCGGTATCGATCCGGTGCACGAAAATCAGTGTACCCGTTTCGATAAGAAAATTGTGCAGGGAAAACCGTTTCAATTCAATCCCAACAAAGATGTCATTATGGGTAAGGGATTGGCAAAGATACTGCGCGCCCGGATTGGCGATGAGGTGGTGATTGTAACCCAGGGAGCGGATGGTTCCATTGCTAACGACATTTACCGGCTGGTAGGCATCGTTGAAACCGGCGACAAGATGTTGGACCGGACGGTCCTTTACATGCACCTGCGGGATGCGCAGGACCTGCTGGTTTTGCCCGATCAGGTGCACGAGATTGCGGTGATTGTACACCACCTCAAGCAGGTGCCCGAGCTGGCAAAACAGATTACGAAAGTGCTTAACAATCCGGAATTGGAGGTGGCTCCCTGGCAGGTATTTGCCCATTCTTTTTACCAGGCGATGAAGGCTGATCAGGAAGGAATGTGGATTATGCTTTTCGTGATTCTGCTGGTCGTGGCGGTCGGAGTCCTGAATACGGTCTTAATGTCCGTGCTGGAACGGCAACGGGAATACGGTCTGTTAAAAGCCATTGGCACCCAGCCGAACCAAATTGTTCTTCTGGTGCTAAACGAGGTTAATTTTTTAGCACTGGGAAGCATCCTTGTCGGTGCCCTCCTGGGAACTGCGGTGAATTACCTGTTGTCGCACCAGGGAATAACTCTGCCGCAAGCCTTTACTTACGGCGGGATGGAGTTCAAAACCATGTACACCGAAGTCAATGCCCGGAGCCTCTATTTACCAGCCATCACCATTTTGTTGTCTGCCTGGATCGTGAGCTTTTTTCCGGCTTTAAAGGCCGCCCGGACAGACCCGGCCAAAGCCATGCGAATTCATTAGTAAAGGGTGAGGTATGCTCGTTTTCTGGAAAATGGCCTGGAGAAATTTATTCCGCAACAAAAGGCGAACACTCATTGCCGGTACCGCCATCGGCATTGGTCTGGCCTCTTTAATTTTCGTTGATGCCCTCATTCTGGGTATGGAAGCGAATATGGTCAGTTCGGCCACCGGGACATTTTTAGGAGAGGGCCAAATTCATCGAAAGGGTTACCGGGAAACCCAGGAGGTGGAACTGACCATTAATCAATACGAAACCGTCGTTCAGAGTCTAAAGCAGGAGCGCATTGTACGACATTTTACATCTCGGGTGTACTCGTTTGCCATGATTTCTTCTCCGGCAAATTTAACCGCCATCACCCTGGTGGGGGTTCAACCCCGGAGGGAAAAATACCTGTCCGAAGTAGACGAATCTCTCCGGAAGGGCCGGTACCTTTCGCCGGACGGAGATCGGGAAATCCTGATCGGCAGCAAATTGGCCGATATTCTGGAAGTTGGTCTGGGAGACCGGGTGGTGGTAACGGTGGCTCAGGCTCAATCCGGAAATCTACAACAGGAGATGTTTCGGGTAAGCGGAATATTCCAGATGAACATTCCGGAGATGGATCGGGGACTGGCGTTTGTGGAAATCCGGAAGGCGCAAAAGATGTTCGGGCTGGATTCCACCGCTGTTCATGAAATTGCCTTGAAATTTATTGAACCTTCGCTGGGACGAGATAAGAACCTGCCGTTCTGGCAGAAATATTCTCAATATGGAAACGAAGCAATTGGTTGGCCCAAAATCATTCCCGAATTAGAAGCGGCTTTTAATCTGTCCGACTTTAGCATCTGGGTTACCGGCCTGATTCTATTCGGCGTGGTTGCGCTGGGAATTGTCAACACCCTGTTCATGTCGCTTCACGAGAGGATGTTTGAATTCGGCGTGCTCCGGGCTATCGGCACCCGTCCTTTTCAAACCCTCATTTTGGTCGTTTTTGAGGCGGTTGCTCTGGGCATAATCAGTGTTGTTCTGGGAAACATCCTGGGGTTTGCGGTCACCTACATTACCTCGCTGGTGGGGATAGATTACACCGGAATCGAGTTTGCCGGAGTAACCATTCGTAAGATTCTTTATCCGGTTATGCAAGTTCGCCAGTTCATTTATTACCCTTTCTGGGTGTTTATTTTAACCAGTCTAGTCGGTTTGTACCCGGCAGTTTACGCCGCCCGGATGTCTCCTGTGGAAGCCATGCGCAAGAGTCTGTAGGTATTTTTGGAGGAAAAGGAAAAAATGAAAAATTCCGAGATTGTGATTAAAACGGAAAACGTCACAAAAATCTATTCCGATAACGGAATCCCGGTTCACGCGCTGCGCGGAGTGGATTTAACAATTCATAAAGGCGAATTTACCGCCATTGTCGGACCTTCTGGTTCCGGAAAAACCACCCTTTTAAATATTATTTCCGGTCTGGATATGCCCACCGAGGGCCGGGTCTGGTTAAACAACAAATTAATTTCCGAGATGAGCGGGAAAGAGTTGTCAGACTTTCGCCGGGATCACATCGGATTTATTTTCCAGGCTTACAACTTAATTCCGGTACTGACTGTGGAAGAAAACGTGGAATACATCATGTTGTTGCAGGGCGTGCCAAAAGAGGAGCGTCATAAACGGGTGGTGGAGATTCTTAAGGAAGTGGGATTGGAAGGTTTTGAACACCGTTTTCCGACCCAATTGTCCGGCGGACAACAGCAGCGTGTGGCCATTGCCCGGGCTATGGTGGCAAATCCCTCCTTAATTTTGGCCGATGAGCCCACCGCAAACCTGGATTCCCAGACCGGTTCCGCTCTGCTGGACAAAATGCGGGAGTTGAACGAACGCACCGGAATGACCTTCGTCTTCTCGACTCACGACCAGATGATCATGGAGCGAGCAAAACGGCTGGTTGTCTTGAAAGACGGCCACATTGAAAAAGATCTCTGGAAAGAATAGAAAACGATTGAAATTCCCCTAACTAACACAATATGGTGAGAACAAGTATTCTTTGTTTGGCTAAATTTGGAGTCAATTCACTCAGAAAATCTGCCTGGTTGGCATTTGTTTCTCTCCTTCTTGCCACCCCGATGTCGGGGCAGGAATCAATCTCCCTAACGGCCTATTACAAAAATTTTTCGGTACTCCTGAAACCTCCCCAATTCCATTCCACGTTCCCTTTACCCGAGCAAACCGACCTTGGCTCGGTGTACAACCGATTTCGAATAAAAATGACTGCCGATATCAACCAGTGGGCTTCGCTTGCCGCGGAGTATGATATTTTTCTCCGGATTCAAGATCCTTTGCTCTTTAAAGAGCAGTTTTTTCTAACCGGGGTCGATCCCCTTAGTTATCGCTATACGGACCTGGAAAAACGGCTCTATCCTTCCTCGGAAAACAAAGTGGGTAGTGTGGCCCTGTTCCAGAATCTGGATCGCTTGTTTCTGTACCTGCGTGCCGGGCGTTTCGACATTAACATTGGTCGTCAAGCGATTGCCTGGGGGGCAGCGCGGATTATTAACCCCACGGACATTATTGCCCCGTTTACTTACGATCAATTGGACAAGGAAGAACGGGTCGGGGTGGATGCGATCCGAATCCGAACTCCCTGGGGTGCCTTGGGGGAATTTGACGCCGGTTATGTGTTTGGAAAAGACGGGAAAATAAAACACAGCGCTTATTATTTGCGGGGAAAGGCCTATTGGTTGAATACCGATCTGTCCGGTCTGCTCATGGGATTTCGGGAAAACCTGCTGTTGGGAGTCAATTTCGCACGTTCCGTGAGCGAAGCAGGAGCCTGGCTGGAAGCAGCCTATGTATTTGCCAATAAATTGAAGCAGTCCGGCTGGAGCGATCCGGAGAATTATTTTCGATTGAGTTTGGGAATGGATTACAATTTAAGCAGCAAAATATATGGGTTTCTGGAATATCATTACAATGGGGCCGGAGAGCGCGATCCGGCCAAATATCTTTCCCTGCTCCAGCAAGTGGCTTACCGCGACGGGGCCACCTATTTGTTGGGCAAACATTATCTTACCCCCGGTGCCATCGTTCAAATTTCCCCTCTTTGGACTTTGACCACCCAGGGATTATTCAATCTGAACGATTGGTCTGTATATGTGGGTGGGGATCTGGAATATAATGTGGCGGAGAATGTTTATCTGCAAATCGGTGCTTTCCTCCCCCTCGGGAATGCTCCCAATATTCGGTTGGCCCCTGACAATTCCCATGTTTTTCAATTGAATTCAGAATTTGGTAGCTATCCGGATATGCTTTACACCGCATTTCGGGTTTATTTTTAAAGAAATGGTTAAGAATTCGGAGGAAAATTGCAATGAAGAAGGAAAAGGAACCGCCCCTGAAAGCGATTCAGGATGTTTATCCTGATGATTTAAGCTATTGCTACGGCTGCGGCCGGTTGAACGAACACGGTTTGCACATAAAGAGCTACTGGGACGGTGAAAAAGCCACCGCCCGTTACACCCCCAGACCGTATCATATTGCCATTCCAGGGTACGTGTACGGTGGATTGTTGGCTTCCTTAGTGGATTGCCACGGCACCGGCACAGCTGCCGCGGCGGCCTATCATGCGGCCGGTCGAGAGCCGGGCACGGAGCCCCCTTTTCGCTTCGTCACCGCTTCCTTGAAAGTGGATTACCTGAAACCTACTCCTCTTGGGGTGGAATTGGAGCTGGTGGGACGGGTGAAAGAAATTAAAGGACGCAAAGTAGTGGTGACGATCGATTTATTTGCCCAAGGGGAACTGTGTGTGAGGGGAGAAGTCGTGGCGGTTCAAATGCCCGAACTCATGGTTCCGAAATAATTTAAGATTATCTGATCTTTTTTATGTATTTTCCTTTTAAAGCAAGTTTGATTTTTGCTTTAATAAAGGAAAATCAAAAGGTCTATTTTGTTTGATTTCACATGCATTCAAAAACGGGCATTAAAGACAACTTATTAATGTACCATCAGAATTCACTGAACTAACACACTTTTCCATAGTGCTCTGTTAAATAGTATTCCTAAAATAATATTCGAAATTCTATTTTGTATTTTCCATTTTGATACACACTTCATAGAGAGATAGGAGAGAAGTCCCTTTTTCTTTGAGACTCACGGATTGGAAAATCTAAACGAAAAAATCAAAGGAAAAAAAATGAAACATTTTAAACGTTCTCTTTGTCTTCTTTTTTTCTTTACCATCCCTCTATTTTCCCAGAACCAACCCCTCGATACGCTTCTCACCACCATTGAATCATTAAACATCAATAATTTGAACCCAATTTATTATTCCCGTTTCAAATTTAAAAAAGAGAACATCCAACAACAGCTTTCTGCAAGAGAAGTTCAAGATAAAACTTCCCGGAAGGGAGAGAGACTAATTATTAAAAACTCCTCGATTCGCAATTCCTTGCTGTTAAACGAGAAAAACATGCGCGTTAAAAGCGTTGTCTTTTTTAACTGTGAATTTCTTGATGCCGTAACCATTGACCGGCTTTCTTTTGTCGAATCAATTTCCTTTATTGGTTGTCAATTTAATAACCGGGTAATCTTAAATGATATTTCTACTAAATATTTAAGTTTCGTTGCGAACCGCTTTAAAAGGGATTTAGTGTTTAACGCAAAAGAGCAAAAGAATGAAAACACGAAATTTATTTTTTCCTTAAATAGTGTGGATAGTTTAAAAGTACAGGCGAAAAACATATTTAAAACAAGTAGTAATTGGGGAGAGATTAAATTTAAATATATTTTAGTATTATCTAATAGCGTGAAATATGGTTTATTCTCGGGGGTTAAATGCACTGATATTTTTTACATTGGAGGTAATGTAATTAAACAATTAGAAGTAACCGGATTAAATATTGAGCAATTTTTATTTTGCCAATATAATCAGATTGATAGCTGTCGAGTGGCTAATTTGTCTAAAAATGAAAATTCTTTTTTGCAATTCAAAGCAAATCGGATTCGAAGTTTAACCTTGCGCTCGAATATTTTAAAGTATTGCGGAATTGAACAGAATGTGCTGAATACTATTTTAGTTTATGATCTGCTTTGCTCCCTCTCTTTTCATCTCAACAATAATCTTTACCAGGGCAGAAAAGAAATTAATTTTAAAAGCTGCCGGATTAATAATATTACTTTTAGCCACGTTGTTGATTCCTTTCGTGTGATTTTCTTGGATACTCTTAATGCGGAGGGAGATGTTGTGATTCCCGATGATGCTTTGGAAATACCAAGGTTGAATCCAAGGACTCGTCTTTTGTTACAGCGAAAATTCATAAAGATGCCTCTCGGGGAGCAGTTGTACCGTGTGAATTTAAGTGGCGTTGAAATAAATGAGCGGAATTGGCACGTTAACTTTAAAGAAATTCGTAAAGTCGGAGAACAATACCGTCTTAATCCGTCAGATACTTCGCTGACCCAACGGCATGAAATCTATACTTCGATTCACAATGCTTACGCTAGACAGGGAAAATGGAATCAGGCGGATGAGTGTTATTATGAATACAAACAATTCGAACGGAAAAATTATGCTTGGATAGTAAATGAAGCGGCAATTTTTAAAATTCCCAAGATATTTTTTCACTATCTTAACTGGATTTCCTGTGGTTACGGGATAAAACCGTTGAGAATTTTTCCATTCGCATTTTTAGCGGTATTAATTTTTGCCATTTTTTATTTTTTAACTCCTCAACCCATTTCAAATCTGGAAGAACATCTGGTGTCCGGTGACAAATTAAAGAAAAAGTTGGGGAAATTGTCTCGGGAGCAATTAGCAGATATTTTTAAGCCGTACGATTTTAATTTTAAAAAACATAAACAGGATCTTATCGATGACATTATTTCTTCCATTGGGGTGGAAGAGTTATCCGGTATCCTGCAACTGAAATCCAGGTCGCGCTATAGTTTTAGTTATTTCTGGAATTGTTTTTACTTTTCTTTCTCAACATTCACCACAGTGGGTTTGGGTGATTGGTACCCTTCCGGGAATCTAAATCGGACCATCGTCATGATAGAAGGCGCCCTGGGCTGGTTGTGTCTGGGGTTATTTATTACTACCTACGCCAACGTGCTATTAAGATAACGATAGGGATGCGTTAATAAGCGTTCATATTAATCAGGTTCTATCCAAAAGCGTTTCTAACACCAGGCTTTGTTGTTGCTGTTCCCACAAATACCGGTAGAAAGTTTGGCCAGCCATTAAATCGGCGTGGGTGCCCCGTTCTACAATTTTTCCATCCACGAGAACAAGGATCTGATCTGCATTCTCCAGGCCAACCAGACGGTGAGTGATTAGTAAGGTGGTTCGTTGCCGACTCAGTTTCCAGATGGTCTGGAGAATTTTTTGCTCCGTCAGGGCGTCCAGATTAGCGGTGGGTTCGTCAAAAATCAGAATGGGAGAATTCTTCAAGATCGCCCGGGCAATGACCAGACGCTGGCGTTCGCCGCCGCTTAAACGCAGTCCTAATTCGCCCAGGTACGTATGGTAGCCTTCCGGCAGGCTGGAAATGAAGTCGTGGATTTCCGCCTGGCGAGCTGCTGCGATCATCTCCTCTTCGCTGGCATCCGGACGCGCCAGCCGTAAATTTTCCCGAATCGTTCCGGCAAACAGGTGGCTTTGCTGAGAAACCACTGCAAACATTTTCCGCACTTGCTCCTGTGCCAGGGTTCGCAATTCTGTTCCTCCAATTCGAATGCTCCCTTCCCGATAGTCCCAAAAGCGTAATAAGAGATTAATTATGGTAGATTTACCTGCACCGCTGGGTCCCACAATTGCCAGCGTACCCCCGGCCGGTAAATGGAAGGAAATGTCCCGGAGAGCGGGTGGGTCGTCTGGATCGTACCGGAAGGTAAGATTCTCAATTTGCAGAGAAGTTTGACGGGGCGGGGGAGAGGGAACCGGCGGATCGCTGACCGCCGGTTGAGCATCGATGATCTGGAAAAGTCGCCGGGCTGCCTGCCGGCTGTTTTCCCAGAAACGAGCCGCTTCCGGCAGAGTCGCCACGCCCTCGAAAGCAGCCATGACGCCCAGCACAATGACGGAAAGATAAACGCCATTCAGCAGGGAGCCGGAAACATAGGGAATGGAAACGTAAAGAATGGAAAACACCGCCAGGTTCATGGAAAGACCCAGCAAGGCTTCGTTTAGCCCTTCCACAAGCGCTAATTTTCGCTGGGTTTTGACCAGTCGTCGGTTGGTTCGTTCCAGTTTCTCCAGATGATCCTCGGCCCGATGGTACACCAGAAGTTCCGGTAATCCCTGTACGGCGTCAATAGCCAGATTGTTTATTTCCGCCTGAATCTCATTCAACGCCCGTCCGCTGTTTCGACTGAGCAAATGCGACAGCAGCGGAATCCCGATGCCGGACAGTGCCATGAAAACGGTAAGCAGCAGGGCAAATTGCCATTCGAACATGCCTAACAGGAGCCACATCAGCAGCGTTACCAGGACGGCGACGAAAGGGGGAGAAATCACCCGAATAAAAATATGTTCCAGACTCTCCACGTCGGAGACAATGCGCGCCAGCAAATCACCGCTGCGGTATTGCATCAAGCGGGCCGGAGCCAGCGGTTCCAGTGCGCGGTAGAACCATACCCGAAAACGGGCCAGTAATCGGAAGGTGGTCTCATGAGAAACCAGCCGTTCCAGATAACGAAACACGCCCCGGGCGATTCCGAAGAAACGCACCCCCACGATGGCGACATTCAGCTCGGCAATCGAGGGATGGAGCGCCGCCTTAGCAATGATGTAAGCGGAGGTCATCATGAGTCCCACGCTGCTGCCGACGGTGAGAAATCCCAGTAGAATTGACAGAGCCATCCAGTTACGAAACCGACCGGCGATTTTGAGCAAACGCCAGAGAACCCCTTTCATTGCATCCCTCCGTAGGCTTCCAGCAATTTTCTGTACAGTCCTTCTTCTTGCAATAATTCTTCGTTTTTTCCCACTTGTCTGATTTTGCCCTCTGAGAGTACAACAATTTGATCCGCATCCTGCACGGTTCCCAAACGATGGGCAATTAGTAGGACGGTCCGTCCGTGCATTAATTCGTTCATCGATTCCTGAATCAGTTGTTCGGTTTCCGGATCGAGGTTCGAGGTTGGTTCGTCCAGAATTAAAAAGGGAGCATCTTTCAAAAACGCGCGCGCCAGGGCGATCCGTTGCGCCTGTCCACCG
This sequence comes from Calditrichota bacterium, assembly GCA_024276455.1. GTDB lineage: Bacteria > Calditrichota > Calditrichia > RBG-13-44-9 > RBG-13-44-9 > JAJRXE01. The sequence goes on along the minus strand of JAJRXE010000391.1, from coordinate 3,584 downwards.
CTTAACCGGGCCCCTTTTTCGCCCACCCGGGTCTGGTAACCATCCGGCAGGGAAGAAATAAATTCGTGGATGCGGGCTTGTTGGGCGGCCATCATGACCGCTTCCTCGCTGGCGGTGGGGTTCGCCAGCCGGATGTTTTCCAGAATCGTCGTATGGAACAAGTAGGCGTTCTGGGGCACCCAGGCGATCTGCTGCCGCCAGAAATCCGGATCGATGTCTCGCAAACAGTGCAGATCCACCCGGATTTCCCCCCGGGTGGGATCGAGGAAACGGAGTAGGAGTTGTGCCAGAGTGGTTTTGCCCGCTCCGCTGGAACCAATAACGGCAATTTTCTCCCCGGGCGAAATGGTGAGCTGAATATTCTGCAGCGCCGGACGCGCGGCACCGGGGTAGCGGAATTCCACCTGGTGAAATCGAATTGCTTGAGTCCTCAAATCCAGCGAGGGACGTGATTGGGATTGCCGGATCAAGGGCGAGGTTCCCAGAATTTCGAAAATCCGGCGGGCGGCGGCAACCCCTTCCATGCCGGCGTGATATTTCGTCCCCAGCAGCCGCATGGGCAGGTAAAATTCCGGTGCCAGAATCAAGATGAAGAGTGCTTGCTGGAATTCTATTTTTCCGTACAGCAGGCGCAACCCAATTTCGACCGCTACAATGGCGGTGCTGATAGTCCCCACAATCTCCAGCACCAGAGCGGAAAGGAAAGCCACCCGCAACACCTTCATGGTAGTTTGCCGAAAATCGTCGCTAATCTGGGCAATTACTTTGATCTGATCCCGGCTCCGTCCCAGTATTTTGAGCGTTGTGAGTCCCTGCAATACATCTAAAAAATGGGCGCTCATGCGGCTCAGGGTTTTCCACTGCTTCTGGGTTAACGATTGGGCAAGGTTGCCAATTAAGATCATGAAAACCGGGATGATTGGAGCCGTGAACAGAAAAACGAATCCGGAAAGCAGATCCAATGGAAAAACGAAAAACAAAATTAGGAGCGGAATTAACGCGGAAAGAAATAACTGGGGTAAATATTCCGAAAAATAGGCATCCAGACTGTCCACGCCGGTAAGCAGGGTGTTGCTGATTTCTCCGCTGCGTTCCGAGCGGACAAAAGGCGGTCCTAAATACACCAGGTGACGACTGAGTTTGTTCCGCAAGGTGCTTTTCACATGGGAGGAAACTTTATTGGCGGCATTTTTTTGCCCCCAGGTAAATACTGCTCGCAGCAAACTGATTCCGGCGAAAAGAAGCAACGCCGGAACTACCATCTCCCGGTAATGGTGTTTTAAGAAAACAGCATCAATAATCCGGCTGAGAAGCCAAGCCTGCCAGATGGTGAACCCGGCAACTCCCAGGCCTAACAAAATGGAAAACAGAAACGATCCCGGCGTGTTTTTTAGGAATTGAAGCAAACGTTTGTCAACCTGCATCGCAATATTCCGAATTTCTAAATTTTACCTGAGACAAAAATTACCCCCGAGAAGATCGGGGGTAATTTAACGAAATTCCACTCCTGCTGTAAGGGATTTAATACTCCATCTCCGATTCTTTACTTAACCGTTGCCGGAAGATGTAATAGGACCAGCTCTGGTAAATCAGCACAATGGGAACGAAAATAGCCGCCACAATGGTCATTACTTTCAACGTGTAGAGACTGGAAGAAGCGTTATAAATCGTCAGACTCCATTCGGGATTCAGGCTGGAAATGAGGACCCGGGGGTAAAGTCCCAAAAAAAGGGTGATGGTGGAGAAAGTGATGGTGAGGGCAGTCATAATGAAAGCCCAACCGCTCAATTTTTTCTTAATAAACCAACCGGTTGCCAGCAGGGCAACAATGGCAATAAACGGACTGATGCCGGGATTAACCCCTAACTTGCTGAACATATCGGTCTCGAAATAGCTCAGGATGACAAAAAGTACCAGGGCGACAACCGTAATCGGCCACACTTTCCCGGCGATGGATCGGGCTTTTTCTTCAATTTCTCCGGTGGTTTTCAGGCTTAAGAAAATGGCACCATGAAGCAAGAAGATGCTCAACGACGTCAATCCTCCTACCAGAGCGTAGGGATTCAACAGATTGAAAAATCCGCCCACATACGTCATGTTTTCGTTAATGGGTACCCCACGGACAAAGTTTGCCAGCGCCACGCCCCACAGTAAGGCGGGGATAAAACTGCCGATCGCCAGCAGCCAGTCCCAGGTATTGCGCCATTTGGGCGACTCGTCTTTGCTGCGAAATTCGAACGCCACCCCACGGATGATGAGACCAACCAGCATTAGAAATAAAGCCAGATAGAAGCCACTAAACAGAGTGGCGTACCAATTGGGAAAAGCGGCAAAGGTAGCACCTCCGGCGGTTAATAACCAGACTTCATTGCCATCCCAGAAAGTACCCACGCTATTAATGGCAACCCGCCGGGAAGCATCATCTTTTCCAATAAAGGGAACCAACATCCCCACTCCATAATCGAATCCTTCCAAAAAAAAGTATCCGATATATAAAACGGCGATCAGGATAAACCAGACAGTGTTAAGGTCCATATCGTCCTCCTCTCAATTAAGCTTCTTATTCGCTGATACCTTGCATGCCTAAAATGGCGTATTTTTTGAGCAAATACACATCAACCACCATTAAAGCCCCGTAAATAACGGTGTAAAGGACCAGCGTCAAAAACACCTCGAAAGTACTGGTTGCCAACGAAACCGCCTCTTCGACACGCATTAATCCAAAAACAATCCAGGGCTGACGGGCAATTTCGGTGAAGATCCATCCGGTGGAAATGGCAATCACCGGAAAGAAAATACCCCAGACAAAAATCTTCATTTTGGCCTGCGAGAAATCCCAATTTTCTTTCATGGAAATAATTAGTGCCCAGATGGCTAAACCTAACATGAGAAAGCCAAATCCAACCATTAACCGGAAAGTCCAGTAGGAGAGGGCCACCGGTGGGACATAATCAGCATCCGGGCCGTATTTATCGACGTATTTCTGGGCGTATTCTTCTTGAATCTGGTTAATCCCCTTCACCTCGCCGGAAAATTTGTTGTAAGCCAGGAAACTGAGCAATCCTGGAATCCGAACGGCAAATACGTCTTTGCGATTTTTTTCGTCCCCAATGGTGAAAAGCGACATAGCGGCGGGATTCTCGCTGTTCCACAAAGCCTCAGCAGCGGCCATTTTCATGGGCTGGACTCTGACCATGTACTGCGCCTGGGTATGCCCCACCATAATAACGAACACCGTTCCAATAATACCGTAAACGGCTGCCCACTTGAAAGAAGTTTGAAACGCCTCCATGTCATCTTTCTTTTTCCACAAGTGATAAGCACTGATTCCCAGAACAAAGAAAGCGGCCATGGTAATTCCGGAGAAAAAAACGTGCGGGAATTGGACCCAGACATGTCCGTTGAACAACAGAGCAAAGAAATCGGTCATTTCAGCCCGACCATTGCGCAACACATAACCAACGGGTTGCTGCATAAACGAATTGGCAATCAAAATCCAGAGAGCAGACAGGTTGGACCCGATGGCTACCAGCCACATCGTTGCGGCGTGGAGCTTTTTGGATAGTTTGTTCCAGCCGAATATC
>JAJRXE010000390.1 GCA_024276455.1 Calditrichota bacterium | reverse complement strand
GCTCGCCCCGGTGTTGAATCTTACGCCCGGACGCGTGGACCCGCGGCAGCCCATTACCAATCTGGGGCTGGATTCCATTATGGCCATCGAGCTGAAAAACAGCCTGGAGAAGGCGCTGGACATCGAAATTCCAGTGGCGGCACTCATCGAGGGACCGAGTGTGCAGGAACTGGCAGCTCGGGTTTCCGAACAGTTGGAAGAGAAAACGGCCGGACAACGTCCGGCGATTGAGGCGGCTGGCGAGCAGGCGGGGGATTTCCCGCTCTCATACGGACAAAAAGCCATGTGGTTTCAGCACCAGATGGCGCCGGACAGCATTTTTAATCCCACTTACGCCGCCCGGGTACGGGCCAAAATCGATGTGGCGCGCTTGAAGGACGCTTTTCAAACCGTGGTCAATCGCCATGCCATGTTGCGAACCACTTTCCACCTGCAGAACGGTGAACCGATCCAGCGGGTGTGGCCGCAGAAGGAAGTCTTTTTCCAACAAGAAGATGCGAGCGGCTGGTCGGATGAAGAACTGCTCCGCCGCCTGAACGAAGAGGCTTCCCGCCATTTCGATCTGGAAAACGGACCGCTTTTCCGCCTCCATTTGTTCTCTCGCGCCGAAGACGATCATATTTTATTGATGGCTTCCCACCATATTGTGGTGGACATGTGGTCGCAGGCAGTGATTACCAACGAAATAAATCTGCTTTACAATCAACGGAAAGCGGCGGAATTACCGCCCATTACGGTCCAATACATGGATTTTGTCCGCTGGCAGAATGAACTGTTAACCGGCGAGGAAGGTGAGAAGCTCTGGGAGTACTGGAAAACGGAGCTGGCGGGTGAATTGCCGGTGCTGGATTTACCCACTGATCGGCCTCGACCGGCGGTGCAAACCTTCCGGGGAAGAAACAAAGTGCTGCCGTTGGGTGAGGAATTGACCGAAAAATTACGGCAATTGAGCGAAGCCCGGGGGGTGACCGTTTACATGACCCTGCTGGCGGCTTTTCAGGTGTTCCTGGCGCGCTACACCGGAAGCGACGACATCATTGTGGGAACGCCCACCACCGGGCGCAGTCTGCCGGAATTCACCAATGTGGTGGGCTATTTTGTCAATCCGGTGGCTATTCGAACGGATCTGTCCGCGCAACCGCGTTTCACCGAGCTGCTTCGGCAGGTGCAGGAAAAAGTGGTTGGCGCCCTGAAACACCAGGATTTTCCCATTAATCTGCTGGTGGAAAAGCTGCAACCCCAGCGCGATCCCAGCCGTACCCCCATTTTCCAGGTCATGTTTGTGTACCAGCGGGCCCATCTGCTCAATGAAAAAGGCCTCTCTGGCTTTGCCGTGGGCGGCGAGGACGCCACCATGGAGCTGGGCGGTTTACCCCTGGAATCGGTGCCCATCGAAGAACAGGTTTCTCCCTTCGACATTACTCTGATGCTGGCGGAAGGTCACCGGGGATTGTCGGCCGCGCTTACTTACAATGTTGACCTGTTCGAAGAATCCACCGTTGACCGCATGTTGAATCACTATCGCAATTTACTGGTCGGAATTGTGGAGAATCCCGAACGTCCCATCCGGGACTTGCCGTTCCTTTCCAAAGGGGAAATAAGCACCATTGTACAGGGGTGGAATCAGACGCAAACGGAATTGCCGGCTTATTCCCATGTGGTGGAATGGTTTGAATCGGTAGTGCAAACCCACCCCGAGAAAACCGCCCTGGTTTTTCAGGAAGAGGAAATTTCTTACCGAATATTGAATGAGCGGGTTAACCAGCTGGCAAATTTCCTGATTAAGCGGGGAATTGGAGCGGAGAAATTGGTGGGGATTTGTGTAGACCGCTCCCCGGAGATGATCATTGCCATGCTGGCGGTTTTGAAAGCCGGGGGAGCGTACGTACCATTGGATCCGGATTATCCGCGGGAGCGGTTGGCCTATTTAATCGAAGATTCCAGGGCCGAGCTGTTGCTGGTTCAGAAAAAGGTGGCAGAGAAACTACCGGAGACGAAATTGCCTCGCTTCTTTCTGGACGAGGATTGGACCTCAATAATCAAGGTGAACACGGCAAATCCCGCTCGGCAAATTGAGCCGCAAAACCTGGCGTACATTATTTACACCTCCGGTTCAACCGGAAAACCCAAAGGGGTGGAAATTCACCATTTCGGCGTGTTGAATATGGTGTTCGCTTTAATCGACACCTACAAAGTGGGTGCAAGTTCTCGGGTGCTGCAGTTCGCATCCTATAGTTTCGATGCGTCGGTAGCGGAAATATTGCCGGCGTTGTTGGCGGGAGGAACACTGGTGGTGATGCCGAAAGAAATTCTGTTGTCCGGTACGGATCTGCTGGAGGAAATGCGCCGTCAAAAGGTAACCCACGTTACTTTACCGCCGTCGGTCTCCAGTGTGCTTCCGGAAACCAGTTTACCGGATCTGGAAACCATCATTTCGGCCGGGGAAAGTTGTAGTCCAGAAATTGCCCGTCGCTGGGGGGCCGGACGAAGGTTTATTAACGCCTATGGTCCCACCGAGGGGACGGTGTGCGCCACCGCTTACCCGTTGCAGGGGGAGCCGCAGAGGGTTAATTTGCCGATCGGAAAACCGATTCCCAACGTGCGGGTGTACATTCTGGATTTCCGGATGAATCCGGTGCCGGTAGGGGTAGCGGGAGAAATTTACATCGGTGGATTCGGGGTGGCCCGGGGTTACCGCAATCGTCCCGACCTGACCGCCGAGCGTTTTGTACCCGATCCTTTTGGCGAGGAAGAAGGCGCCCGTCTGTACCGCACCGGCGATTTAGCGCGCTTTTTACCGGATGGAAATATTGAATTTTTAGGCCGGGTGGATTTTCAGGTTAAAGTGCGGGGATTCCGCATTGAACTCGGCGAAATCGAAAGTAGCCTGCATGAGCATCCCGAAATAAAAGAGGCGGTGGTGGTGGCCCGTAAAGACCGGGCCGGAGAAATCCGGCTGGTCGGGTATGTTGTTCCTTCCCGCCCGGAGGCCATTAACACCGAGGAATTACGGGCCTTTCTCAAAGATCGTTTGCCGGAGTACATGATCCCTTCAGCTTTTGTGTTCATGGAAGAGATGCCGCTGACACCAAACGGAAAAATCGATCGCAAGCGGCTGCCGGCACCGGAAATGTTAGGCGCATCGCGAAGCACCATTAAACCCCGGAATGAATTAGAACAAACGTTAGCGGATATCTGGAAAGAGGTATTGAACATCGAGTCGGTGGGCGTGACGGACAATTTCTTTGAAATCGGTGGACATTCCCTGGGAATTATTCAGGTACAGCTGCGGGTTCGCGAGCTACTGGGGAAGGAACTGTTGCCGGTCGATCTGTTCCGCTACCCCACCATCGAGGCTCTGGCGCGCTATTTGAGCGGCGATCAGAAAGAAAGCAAAACCATGGAAACCGTGCAGGATCGTGCCAGTAAACGCCGGGATGCGCTCAGTAAAAAAAGAGAGCGGTTGAGAATGAAAAGAGGCCGTTAAGAATTTTAGAACCGAATCAATAAAAACGGGCTGAATGAAGCAAAAAGGAATTTGAAGATGGAAAAAGTTGCCAAAGCAAAGAAAATGGGCGAACGCACGCAGGACATTTATGAGCAGCTACCTCATTATCCCAAGCCGCCTCTGGCGCCGTTACCCGATCCGGACGATCTTCGTTCCTGGGCAGATATTGGGGTGGTAGATTCGCCTTTGTCCCGGGGGATTATTCGAGTAGCTTCCCGATTAATCGGCTTTCACTCTTTCCAGAGACAATTGCCTGACCATCTGGAAGGTTTACTGCGGAGGGTAAATTTGCGGGGAGCCGGGTTGTTTGCCCTGGTCAATTCGGCCTCGCTGGCAATAAAAAATGATACCCGAAATCCCGATGCCTTAACCCGCGCCGCCACTCTGATTCTGGCCGCCCGAAGTTTTTATCGGGATTTGTGGCGTGGTAAGTTAAAACCCGACACGTACCGGGATCAGATTCTGGAAATGGGGCAGTACCCGAATTTGTTCTCAACCTGCCTGACCATCGACGAAAACGGGGCGCGGTTGTTTAAAAGCAGCGCCACCTCGCAAATTGCCGTGGTTGTACAGGGACAATATTTCTTGCTGGAAGTGGGGGACATCGATTCCGATCCTGCTCTGGAAACTCTTGTGAGAGCATTACGGCAAATTGTGCAGCTGGCAAAGCAAGAGGCAACCGACGGGAATCTCTCTCCCGGTATTCTGACCAGCGTGAAACACGGTACCCAGTTAAAGATATTTCGCCGCTTTCTGCAAAATCCGGTGAATCGGGAATCTTTCTCCCGCATGCGGCATGTTTTTTTGACGCTTTGTCTGGACCTTGAGGATCAACCGCAAGATGAAGCGGAGGCCGCTCATCTGGCCCATGTCGGCAATCTGTCCAATCGGTGGTACCATTCCAGTGTTCAGATTGTGGTGTTTGGTAACGCCCGGGCTAGCGTGATTTGCAATTTCAATACCTACATTGCCGGAAATCCGATGATGCGGTTCAGCGCCGAGTTGTACGATCGGGCTGCGGCGGTTCCCCTGGACGGCAACAGGGTGAGGCAGGAAATCCCCAAGCCGGAGAAGCTGAACTGGGTGGTGGAAGAGAATTGGTTAAAGCTGGCGGAAAGAGACGTTCAATGGGTTGCGGCGCCCTCGCCGGCCACCTTCCAGATGGAGGCGGTGGGTCAGGATGCTTTCCTTGCGTGGAATCTGAAACCGGTGCCGGTGTTTGTCGTGGCCTTGCAAATGGCGATGCAACGTTTAATCAATCGCAAGGTGAGAATTTACCAGTATTTGACCATGTCGCGCTATCGCTGTCTGGATTTGGCCATTGCCATGGTCGCAACTCCGCAGGTTAATGCGGCAGTGGATTATTTGCTGGGGCAAACCGTCGAAAAAGACCGGGCTATTCAACTTTTAAACGATGCAATTACCTCGCAGCAATCTGCCGCCCGACAGGCACGCCAACAGTTGTCGATGCAAAAAATATTCTCGTTATTTCTAACTACTCGAAAACCTTTACAAAAAGCCTACGTGATGACCATTGGTGCCTTTGTGTATTTACTGTTGCGTCTGTTTGGGTTGTACAAACCCCAGCAGTTGGAGCTGGTGCTCTCGCATCCCAGCATTTTTCCCCAGGTTCCGGTGGTTGGCCGACCGGGGATTCGGTTACCTTACGTGAGGTACTTTGGATTACATTATCAAATCTGGAAAGATAAAATCGTGACTACCATCATGCCCGGACTACGCTGGAAAATTACCAATGAGCAGTTGGTGGCCGAGATCAAACAAAATCTGGAAAAAATTCTGAATCTTCTTCAGGAAGGCGAATTAAAGCGGGATCCGAAAAGACAAGAGCAATTAAATTGAGAAGTAGTTCCGCTGGAAAGTGCTTGAAAGCAACAGGTAATTGAATATAAAGACATTTGCGAAGCAATCATTTAAGTTGGGGGCCCATGGTGCAGGACAATTACAATTCGACAGATGCAATTGAAGGTCTCGATATTGCGATTATTGGAATGGCCGGTCGTTTTCCCGGTGCAAAAAATATTGACCTTTTCTGGGAGAATTTGAAGAAGGGAGTAGAGGGAATAAAATTTTTTACCGAGGAAGAGCTGAAGCAGGCGGGAGTGGATCCGGAAACGTTGCGGAATCCCAATTACGTCAAGGCTCGAGGGGTGCTGGGAGAGGTGGATCAATTCGATGCCGGATTATTCGATTTCCCGCCCCGGGAGGCGGAAATGATCGATCCGCAGCATCGGGTTTTTATGGAAGTAATCTGGGAAGCCCTGGAACGGGCGGGGTACGACCCGGTAAAATACGACGGCTTAATCGGGTTGTTTGCCGGGGTTGGGATGAATACCTATTTGTTCAATTACCTGTTTTCCTTAAAAAATATTTCCAATCCGGCCGATATTTACCAGATCACGATAGCCAATGAAAAAGATTTTTTAACCACCCGGATTTCTTACAAATTGGATCTGCGTGGTCCCAGCATCGACGTCCAGACGGCCTGTTCTACCTCTCTGGTGGCGGTGCACGTCGCCTGCCAGAATTTGCTCAATTACGATTGCGATATTGCTCTGGCGGGAGGGGTTACCATTAGCATTCCGGAGGAACAGGGCTATGTTTATCAGGAAGGGATGATTCTTTCGCCGGATGGGCATTGTCGGCCTTTTGATGCCAAAGCCG
>JAJRXE010000389.1 GCA_024276455.1 Calditrichota bacterium | reverse complement strand
CGGTGGTTTTGTAGATTCCGGAGCCTGTTCCGCTTTCCACAAAGTTCCAGGCGCGGCGCTGCCGGTGCCACATGGCGGCGTAGAGAACGTCCGGGTTGTCGGGATCCATTACCAGGTCGATGGCGCCGGTGGTGTCGTCCACAAACAGGACGCGCTCCCAGCTCTGCCCGCCGTCAATGGTGCGGTACACCCCGCGCTCGGGATTCTCGGAGTAGAGGTGGCCCAGTGCCGCCACCCAAACGATGTCGGGATTTTCCGGGTGAATCACAATCCGTCCGATGTGGTGGGATTCCGGCAGTCCCAGATGCTGCCAGGTTTTCCCGCCGTCCGTGCTACGGTAAATGCCGCTGCCGGAGTGGGAGGAGCGGCTGGAGTTCACCTCGCCGGTGCCCACCCAGATGGTTTCTCCGTGTTTCCAGTCCACCGCAATGTCGCCAATGGTCATCACCAGTTCGCGGTCGAACAGCGGAGTGAAGGAAATGCCGTTGTTCACGGTTTTCCAGAGCCCCCCGGAAGCGTAGGCCACGTAAAAAATGGTGGGATCCTCGGGATTCACGTCCACGTCCACCACCCGCCCGCTCATGATGGTGGGACCCACCGAGCGGAAGGGAACGTTTTTCACCAGGGAATTCTCAATCAGTTGCAGGCGGGTCTGGTAGCTTTGCAGCCGTTCCTGCGCCGGGGTCGGCGGGGGAACGTCCTCTTTGATTGCTGCGGAAACTTCCTGAGCGCAAAGCAGGCGTCCAGCGCTGAAGTTTGCAGTAAAACAAGCGAAAAGCAGTAAGATAAAAAACAGAGTGCGGTCGGTCATGGTAAAAATCCTCCATTGATCCAGAATACGCATTTTAAAATCATTCGTCGAACCGGTCAGGGGCGGAAACGGTCATTTAGCGGGTAAAAATCAGTTTTCGGAGGGTGAATCGCTTCCGGAGAATCGGCCGCATGATTGGTGCGGAATCAAAAAAATCCCTTGTGGGATGCCACAACGGAAATTTCGTTGAAAGAGCCAAAAATGAACCGCTACCCCCTGCGAATAAAAATTTTTTCTTGACCCATTAAATATGAAAAATAAATTTAAGAAATCCAAACCGAAAAGGGAAATCCACCGGTAGTAAACATCTTGAGTAGCGAACGTGCAACGAAGGGAAAAGCGAATGGGAAAATCTGCGATACGGTGAAGCGGAGTAGGACAAGCATCCTTGCTTGTCCAAAATACAGAGATCAACCCAGTTTCGTTTTGTTAATCGACAAAACAAAAGCATCGTCGTCTACATTAAAGGGCAAATGAGCGAAGGGCAAATTGAGCGAATTTGAAATGAAATAAAATTTAGTCCGTTGAAGCAGCATTTGTCCCCAGTTTCCAATTTCAAATTTCGCGAAATGAAACCTGCAAAATAGGATAAAAAGCATTGAATATCCGAAACCTTCGAACCGGAGTGAAAAAAGAAGAGCCACCGTGCGGATTCGAACCGCAGACCTGCTGATTACGAATCAGCTGCTCTACCAGCTGAGCTACGGTGGCTTTCTCTTGAGCGCCCAAATTTAAAAGGTAGCAGCCGGCAAATCAACCGGAAATTGAATTTAAACCGGATATCCGGGGAAAATTATTCCCGAATGACCACCAATTTCCCCTGCGTGGCATTTCCTTCTTCGTCAGTTACCAGGTAGATGTACACCCCGCTGGCAACCAGGCGACCCTCGTCATTGCGTCCGTCCCACTGGGCCATGCTGCCCAGCACTTCCGTGCGGTCGGAGCTGTCCAGTACCCGCACCAGGCGTCCGCTGGGGGTCAGTATTTTAACCTGGGAGTTGGCGGTCAGGTTGCGCAGGTAAAAGTACGCGGTTCGGCTTTCGTTTACAACAAAAGGTACCGGTCCGGCTTTCACCCGGTCCAATTTCGTGCGGGGAGTGGTGAAAGGATTGTTGCGCAGAATGGCCAGTCCGGACGCCGTTCCGCAGTACACATCCCCGGTGTGGTCGTCCACGTACACGCCAATGACGTTCTCGCTGGGAAGGTTGCTGTGGTAAATGTTGTCCCCGAAAAACTCGCTCTGTACCGGAACGAAGTGCACCCAGCTGTTTTTGTCCCAGGGCGAACCGGTGGCTTTTAGCAGACTCAGGCCCTTGTCAGTGGCAAACCATTTATTGTTCTGCGAGTCCACAAAAATGTCCTGAATATTCAATCCGATCGGTTGGTAATCCTCCCGGAAGTCGTACACCAGACCGTTGAAATAGGCGCTCAGTCCGGCGGAGGTTCCAATCCAGACGTAGCCATCCTGGTCGGCGGCAACTTCCCAGGCAAAGTTGTTTTTCAAATCGTCATTTTCGTTAAGCTGCAACCAGCCGGTGTCGCCGTTTTCTTTTAATTGCATCGCCACTACTCCGGAAGAAGCGGTACCGATCCAGTTAATTCCGAAAATGTCCTGGGCAATGGAATAAATGGCGTCCTGTTCCACCCGGATATTGGCGGGGAAAGCCCAGTAGGTTCGGTTGGCGGGATCGTAAATGCCCGGTCCGAAAAAGGTCTGATGGATTTGAATCAACGGTTTGCGGTTTGCCGGGGTCAGGTTGAGAATCCAGATGGAATTATTTAGCGGATCGAGCAGGAAATCGGTCACCACCGCCACCGTCGGGTGGCCAATCACCCCGGACAAAATATTGCGGGCAGAATCGGGGGGCTCTACCACCAGGGAATCGTCCTCGCTGGCGGAAGAAATCCAGAGTAAGCCCGGTTCGGTTAGGGTGTTG
>JAJRXE010000388.1 GCA_024276455.1 Calditrichota bacterium | reverse complement strand
GAGGAGCCCCAATCGGAACATTTCGTCCACTCTGCGATTGATGTCCTCATACAGCATCTTGCGCGGTTTGGTGACTCCGAATTTCAGAGGCGTAAAGCTGGGAGGCGGCATTTTTTGTTTCTGCAATTCGGAAATACGCATGCCGCTGGCCAGATACACTTCCAGAGCCCGGACAATACGCTGAGAATTGCGGGGATGAATTTTGGCAGCGGCTTCCGGATCCACCTTCTGCAGGTCGTGATGCAGTGCTTCGGGACCCTCTTCTTCCAGGCGGTGCTGTAAAGATTGGCGAATCCGTTCGTCCCGGATATCTTCTCCCCAGAATCCTTCCAATAGCGCCCGCAGATAAAGCCCCGATCCGCCCACAATCAGCGGTATCTGGTGGCGGGCAAAAATTTCCTCAATCACCTGTCGGGCTTCTTCACAATACTTCCCGGCACTGTAAGGCCGATCAGGTTCCAGATAGTCGATGAAATGATGAGGAATGGTTTCCAGAATTTCAATGGGCGGCTTGGCGGTGCCAATGGTCAAATGTTTGTAAATTTGGCGGGAATCGGCCGAAACAATCTCCACCGGTAGTTTTTCGGCAACCAGGGACGACAGGTAGGTCTTTCCGGCTCCGGTGGGACCCACCAGCACGATGGCGATCTTTTTTTTCGGCCCGCTATTCATCCCTTAAGTCCGTTTGAATTTCTTGTCAATTTCTTCCAGATTTAGCGTGACGATTACCGGTCGTCCGTGAGGGCAAAAGTAAGGTTCCCGGGTGGCAAAAAGCTGATCGACCAGTGAAGCCATCTCCTTCTGGGTGAGCTTTTCGCCCGATTTAATGGCGTTTTTACAGGCAAAGGCGGCGGCAATCTTTTCGTGCGGCTGGTATTTGCTGCCTTCATTTTCTCGAAAGTAATCGATGATTTCCAGCAGGACTTTCCCCTCGTAACCTACTCGCACATCCGCCGGAATGGCTTCAATTAAAATGGTGCGGCCGCTTAATTCGGTAATGGAAAATCCGATCTTGTAAAGCCACGCTTTGATTTCTCCGAAAATCAGGTAATCTTCCAGCGCCAGTTCCAGGGTTTGCGGAAAAAGCAGTTGCTGGGAGGGAACCCGTTTCTCCTGCGAAAGGTAATCCAGGATTTTTTCGTAGAGAATCCGCTCGTGGGCCACGTGCTGGTCAATAATGACCAGACCGCTTTTAATCTGAGAGAGAATGTAGCGCCGGTGTACTTGCCAGAGGGGTGGCTGGTAAGGGGTGTTTTCCTCTTCGCTCTTCTCGCCGTGGTCTCCTTTTTCCCATTCCTCCCGGGTCGGCAGGGTGTAACTAAAGGCCAGTTGGTTGGCCGGGGCTTCCTCGCCGGGGCGCATTTTGGGGAAATGGCGAGCGGGAGGGGCGGAAAAGCGCCGGGACTGAAATTTCTGCATGATCTCCTGCTGTTCTTTGCTCCGGGTGCCCAGAGAGAATTCCGGTACGATGTCTTTGCTTTGCACCGCTTTGCGTACCGCCGAAAGGAACAGGTGGTAAATAACCCGCTCGTTAGCGAAACGCACCTCCATTTTGGTGGGATGCACGTTTACGTCCACCAGGTGAGGCGGAATAGTCAGGTACATGACAAATTGGGGATAGCGGTACCGATCCAGTAAATTCCCGTAACCCTGGAATACCGCGTGGCTGAGGTTGCGGTTTTGAATCGTCCGCTTATTCAGAAAAATGAACTGGTTTACGCTGTTGCCCCGCGCCATGTCCGGACGGCAGACGTAGCCTTCCAGCTCGATTTCATTCAGGGTTTCCTGCACGTACACCAGGCCCTCGTAAAGTTTCTTTCCCAGTACCCGGGTGAGGCGTTCCTCCAGATCGCTGGCCGGCAGATTGTACAGCTCTTTGCCGTTGTGAAGCACTTCGAAAGCGATTTCCGGGTAACCCAAAAAGAAGCGCTTCAGCACTTTGTTGATGTGGTTGAGTTCGGTCACATCGGCGCGCAGAAAGTTGCGCCGCGCCGGAGTGTTGTAAAACAAATTCTTTACCGAGATGACCGTTCCGGGTTTCAGGGCAATTTCTTGCTGGTGAACCACTTTACCTCCTTCCAGGCGTACCAGCACTCCGCTGTTTTCCCCCGCCGGACAGGTTTTCAGTTCCACCCGGGAGACCGAAGCGATACTGGGCAGTGCTTCCCCGCGGAATCCCAGCGTGACGATGCGGTCCAGATCGCTCACCGCCTCAATTTTACTGGTGGCGTGGCGTTCGAAAGCCAGCAAGGCATCCTGGCGATCCATTCCCTGTCCGTCGTCAATTACCTGAATGAGTTCCTTGCCGGCTTGCTCCAGTACCACCGTAATTTTACGAGCTCCGGCATCAATGGCATTTTCCACCAGCTCTTTCACCACCGAAGAGGGGCGTTCCACCACCTCGCCGGCGGCAATTTTATTGGCAATTTGAGCGGGTAATACGCGAATTTTTCCCATCGAAATCGTCCCTGCTTAAAAATCTGCTTGCTTGTACCTCAATCTTACCCTCGAGTTCCCGGATGGTAGTTCCATTAACGGTCGTCCATTTCTTCTCTTCGCCGGAATTGCGATCTTTTCCCGGTCGAAAAGAGGTTATGATTAACAAATGAATATAACCAAGTTCGGGAAGATTTTCAATCGGCAAATATTTGCAACAGGTGGCGTTAAGGAAATTGCCGGTGAACAACCAGGCTTTTCGCAAGGATCGAACTTTTTAAACCACAAATTTTCACGAATGGCCCACCGATTTTCACGAATGAATTCAGAATGAATCCAGAACAAATCGCCCGGTCACCCATTTGCCCCGGGGAATGCTGGTTAGAGACAAACAAATTTCCAAAAACCACCCGGGTGTAGACAACGCGGCTTTTGCCGCGTTGATCGACGGAGCAGAAACTCCGTCGTCTACAAATTTCATTGCCCGCGAAACACCCAAAAAAACGCAAAAAAAATGGCACCAACATAAAAATTGGGCGTTCCGGCCGGGACGCGATGAAAATAGCCCCGGATGAAATCCGGGGAATCGATACCGGGAAAAATCCAGAGGAATTTTTCAATAACGTCCAGGGAGGGGCAAATGACCGCTGAATCAATGCCCGAAAATTCGGAAGGAATTTCCAGCAAAGGAAAATTATTCGTAGGTAAGTTCCGCCGCTTCGCGGAAATAATCGAAAAACGGGGAATCGGGAATTTCTTGCGCCAGGGCAGCGGTGATTTTCTCCGGTTGAATCTCCCCCAGTCCGATCATGATTTTCTGCACCTCTCGGATGTACTGCTGCATCCACACGCTGAACGCCAGCAAATCGTTATCGCTAATTTCTTCAGTTTCAATCGTCAACTGTCCGTCTTCATTTAAACGAAATTTGTTGAGATTCCGGAAAAAACGAAGAATGGTTTGGTAACTTTCCCGGGCTAACTGGTCTGCTTTGTGGGGATCGGTCACCCCGGTGACGTAATCCCGGAAAGCAAAAAATATTTTGCGGAGGTGCTCTGCACTAATGAGGCCGGCGTCTGGCGTCGAATTTTCCATGCGATTCTCCCGTGATTTCTTTTAAATCTGTTGCAGAATGACTTCCGGATCACGTGATTCGGTAAAACGGACACTGGCAAAGTCCTGTACTTCCTGAGACCATTTTTCCTTGCCCTTCTCGTCAGTCAGGAAGAGAATTGGCAATTCGCTTTTCTCCCGGATTTGTCGAGCAATTTCACTACCACGGGCATCCGGTAACATGGTGTCGGTAATGACCAGGTCTGGCTGCAATTTAACAATCAGGTGGATTCCTTTCTGCAGATTGTCGACCGTGTAAACCGAATGCCCCGCCGCTTCCAGCTTGGCCTGCAGGGCTTTTTGAACCACCAGACTGTTGCTGATGACCAGAATTTGTTTGCTTTGGGGCGCTGTTTCCTCAGGCGCCTCTTCCAGCTTTAACGGTTCCGGTACAATGGAAAATTCCCCTTCTTTCCACTCCAGCATTTCGTCCATTGCCTGGTCGTCTTTTAAGTCGCCCAGAGAAACCGATTGCAATACTCCCTTTTGAAATACCAGCACACCTTCCCGTTCGTTCTGGCGTAAAAGGAGTTTACCATTCAGGGAGTTACTTTCGCAGAATTTTAATAAGTTTTCCAGGGGATGAACGCTCAAGGAACCGCGCAGGGCCGGTTTGGTGGCCGCCTTCTCTTTCCGGGCCGCTTTCTGCAGGGTCTCGCGCAAACGGTGACTCATGATCTTGCCCATGCTGATGGAAATAGAGGGATATTTTGCCAGAATCTCGTCGAAATCGCTTTTGTTCAGCATGAACATTTCCGAAGGCTCGGTGGTGACAATGGTGGCCGACCGGGGTTCGCCGGTCAGCAGGGCCATTTCTCCGAAATAATCCCCGCTCCCCAGATGGGCAATAATTGTTTCTTCCCCCTCCTCATTGTCCACCACTACTTTTACCTGCCCACTAATGATGATGTACATGCGGTCGCCGGGATCGCCAATCCGACAGATCACTTCGTTCTGGTCAAACGGTTTGAATTTTAGGCGCTCAACAATAAAATCGATTCCTTCTTTATCCAGGGCTTCGAAAAACGGCACCCGTTTCAACACCTGACTAATCTGGAACATGGGCATCTCCTAAAAGTATTTTGCCACCTTGGAAAGTAAATAGAGTATGTACATGATAAATCCCAGCATAATGATGAGCCAGAAATAGGATCGCATTCTGGCGTGCCGCGCCGTCATGCGGCGGAACCGGATGCGAGGCCGACCCTTCTCACGTTCCTCTTTTTCCGGATCGTAGTACAGGGGAATATATTCGAATTTGCGATGCTTGGAAAGTTTAGTAAACATGATTTCCGCTCTGTTTTCTGTTGTTTTTTAATTAATTCACTATGCTCAGCTTTTGGGTAAAAGGGCATATTTGGCACAAGTTTAAAACGAAATCTGCGTCCCTGGCAGCGCGTTTGCCCTGATTTACCCTCTTTTCGCTGCAATTTAAGTAAATTATTTGAAATAATCAATTTTCTTGTGGGGAAATCAGGCCCGGGGATGATGTTGTTGGTAAACTTCCCGGAGGCGCTGGGTGGTGACGTGGGTGTAAATCTGGGTCGTGCTAATGTCCTGATGCCCCAATAGCTCCTGCACGGCGCGCAGGTCGGCGCCGTTTTCCAGCAGGTGGGTCGCAAAGGAATGTCGGAAAGTGTGGGGATGCACCTCGGTTTGAATCCGGGCCTGCCGAACGTATTTCTGCAGGATTTTCCAGAAGCCCATGCGCGAGAGTGGTTTTCCCCGCAGGTTTAGAAAGAGAATGTTGCGGGAAGCCACACCCAGAGAGAGGTGGGGGCGCACCCGGCCGAGGTAAATTTTTAGCCAGCGAGCGGCCTCGTCTCCCAGGGGAACGAAACGCTCCCGGGAACCTTTTCCCCACACCCGCACGAACTGGTCGTTTAAAAGCACGGCATCTACGGTTAACCCCAGTAATTCCGAGACTCGCAGTCCGCAGGCATAGAGCGTTTCCAGCATGGCGCGATCGCGAATTCCCGCCAGAGTGTCGGTGTCCGGTTGCTCCAGGATTTTTTCAACTTCTTCCACCGAAAGCACTGCGGGAAGTTTCCGCTTTAAGCGCGGGGTTTCCAGAAGCTCGGTGGGATCGGTCCGGGTAATTTCTTCGCGAATTAAAAAACGATGGAATCCCCGCAGGGCGGAAAAATTCCGTGCTAAACTGCTCTCCGATAGACCAAGATCGTACAACTCCCCGATGAATTGCTGAAGAAGAAGGGGAGTAATGGATTCCGGCTTTTTAATTCGGTGGTCTTTCAGATATTGCACGTAACGCTGCAAATCGCTTTGGTAGGCAAACAGGGTGTTATCTGCTAACCCTTTTTCCAGGGCAAGATGGCGAATGAATCTGTCCAGAAGTTTTTCCCAGTTCATTTTAACCGTTTACAAAGGGATTGGTACGTTTTTCCTGGCCCACGGTGGTGTTGGGACCGTGTCCCGGGTAAAGCACGGTGTCGTCTGGTAGGGTGTAAATTTTTTGCCGAATGGAGTCGATCAGTTGGTTCATGCTTCCCTGCGGCAGATCGGTCCGACCGATGGAGCCGGCGAAAATGACGTCACCGACAAATGCCTGGTGGTTCGTCACCAGCACAATGTGTCCCGGAGTGTGCCCGGGAGTGTGCCGGACCGACAGTTGCAGCCCATCCAGTTCCACGGTATCCCCTTCCTGGAGCAGACGATCAGGCGGCGGCGAGGTGAGTTCCATGCCCAGAAAAGCCGAGAGGTTCAACTGCGGATCGGTCAGGTAGGGCGCATCCTTTTCGTGAATGAACAATTGGGCGCCGGTGCGTTCAAGGATTTCCCGATTACCGGCGATGCGGTCGCCGTGGCCGTGGGTATTGATTAGGTACGCCAGTTCCAACTGTAGGGCCTCGAGTTTCTGGAGAATGGGAAACGGATCCTCACCGGCATCAATCAGAATGGCCCGGGAAGCCCCTTCCCGATAAATTAAATAATTGTTGACGTCGAATGCGCCCAGCGAAAATTTATGAACAATGATTTTATTTTTCATCGTGCGATGGCAATAGGTGTTCGGCTACCGAAAGCGAGATGCCCGACATCATGACTTCCGGGGCTAATTGGGTAAAATCACCGGACAGAATCGAAGCGTCCACATTGCTGTAAACGGAACACCCGGCCTCTTTTTCAATAATGATTCCATTCAAACGCCCGTTGTATTCACTAACAAAGATGACCTCGCCCAGCGACTCACTGGGGACATATCCGGTGCAGTAATGGAGCTGGATGTGGGTGTTCAAGGTGTAAATGGAAATGAGGTTTCCCCGGCTTTCGCCAATGGGAATATCGGGGTAAATTTCCAGCGACAGCCGGCGCTTATCTTTGAGATTTTCCAGCACAAAGCGGTAGTGATCCGCCCGTTTAACCGGTTTCACTCCCAGAACCTTGCTAATCGCCTCGATGTCTTTTTCGGTGAACGTGAAATTCTTCAAGTAATCGTTCCTCCCGCTAAGTCTGTAAAAATTTATATATAAAACCGCTTGTATCCAAATACAAATTCGGTCCCCCGTTTTCCGGCGGAGTTGACCGATGAAAGGGGCGGTTTCCTGACCGTTGAATTTTTAATATACGGCAGAATGAAAAAAAGGTTGATTTTTCATTCATATTTAACCCCTGTACGGATGCCCCGGAGTAAGTAGCATTTTCACTCAAGGTCGTTTTCTAAATCGAAGGTTTTTGCTGCCATGGTTGGGTGGTTTTGATTAACGAAAGCGGAGGACCTGCTCAAATTGAAGGCTTTTCTGCTCTGCTAAAATCGGCGACAAAAACGGTTGAAATGGAGGGGTGCTGTCCGGGGTAAAAAGGGGAATTGTCCTCCGAAAAGCATTTTGCGGGGCAATTTAGCACCCTCATTCCAGGCAGGGAAAGAAAGGGAGTTGAGTAAATGATGGCAGGTTCGTTTTAAGGAAACAGCCGGGAGGAGGATTTAATTTCAATGACCGCCGTATTTAGTACGCGTTTTCTCCCCGTATGATCGCTAAAAAGGTCATCAAAATAATCTTAATGTCGAACCAGAGCGACCAGTTCTCGATGTAGTACACGTCGAAGCGGGTGCGTTCTTCGATGGGAGATTGGCCGCGCAACCCGTTTACCTGGGCCCAGCCGGTCATGCCCGCCCGCACCCGGTGGCGTTCGGCATATTTGGGAATGTAACGCTGGAACTGCTCGACGAAATATTTTCGTTCCGGCCGGGGACCGACCAGGCTCATGTCGCCTTTGAGAACGTTAATGAGCTGGGGCAGTTCGTCCAGGCTGGTACGCCGCAGGATGCGCCCGATGGGGGTTACCCGCGGGTCGTTGGCTTTGGCCCATACCGGACCGGTTCCCTTCTCCGCATCCACAACCATGGAACGGAACTTCAGCATGGTGAATTCTTTTCCGTCCAATCCGACCCGTTTTTGTTTGTAGAAGACCGGTCCGGGTGAAGTGAGTTTAATGATGAGGGCAATGAGGATGAACAGTGGTGCCAGTAAAATCAGACTGAAAAGTGACACCACCACGTCGAAGGTGCGTTTTAAAAATCCCTGCCAGCCGGAGAAAGCCAGCGCTTTGAGACGGAGCACCGGGATGCCGCCAATCTCGATGGTGGTAGTGTGGGCGGTGAAAATGTCCAATAGATCCGGGACATAAAAAAGCTCGATGTTCTTCCCCTCGGTAGCTTTCAGCACGGCCAGAATTCGCTGGTGCTGATCGGCTTCGAAACTTAAAATTAACCCCTCGGGGCGCTGTTTGGCAATCACTTCCGGTATCTGCTCCGGGGTGCCCAGGTAGGGAAGCGCTAGCTCCGGAATTTTCTGTTCACTGCAATAGCCCTCCAGCACAAAGTTCTGACTGGTGTCCCGTTTTAAATAGTCCAGAAAACGGGGAAGAAGTTCGGCCGAACCCACCAGAATCACCCGATTTGTACCGTACCCTTTTCGCATCAGACGGCGGCGTAACCGGTGGAAAACGTAACGTCCCACCAGCACAAATATGTTGGTGTTCAGAAATACCAGCAGGAAGGTCAAGCGGGAATAAGAGAATCCCCGGTACAAAAACGCCAAACTCATGGCAAAGAGAATTCCCAGGAAGCAGGTTTTTAGCACCACCGGAATGTCCTGGGTAAAGGTGGAGAAATAGCGGCTGCGGTAAGAGTGGAAGATGCTGAAAAGGGTCAGGTAAATGAGAAGCAGCACGAAAGAGGCCAGCAGGTAATGGTGAAACGGCGGGTATCCTTTGGTGACCGGTAAAATGGCTTTTAAAGGGGAATAGAAACGCAAGTAAAAGGAGAACAGGAAAGCCACCTCAATGCTAAGAGCATCCAGAAGAATCTTCAGAAACGGGATGAGCAAGTTCTTTTTGTAAATATTATCATTCATGGTTCGTTCGGGGCGTTTCCACAGTTGGTCGGTGGTGATGGGCTTGCCATTTGGCGGCGATGAAATTCTCCATTTTTCGCCGGAACGTTTCCCGGTCGAACTGCCGGGCGTGCCGGGCGATAAAGTGAGGGTCCCACTCAACCTGTTCGGCCATTTCCACCGCCCGGATCAGGCTTTCTTCGGTTTGTTCCGGAAAGAAAATCCCGGTGGCATTTTCGCCCGTGGCGGGGTTGTAGCCAACAATGGTTTCCAGCGCTCCGCCGCGCCCGTAAGCGATGATCGGTTTTCCGGAAGCCATGGCTTCCACCGGTACAATGCCGAAATCCTCTTCGCCGGGAAAAATTAAAGCGCGGCAGTTTGCGTAGTAACGGCGCAGCTTTTCCGGGGGCTGCCAATCCACGAATTCTGTTTCCGGGCCGGCCAGCGCTTTCAATCGTTCGGACTCCGGGCCCTGCCCCACGATTACCAGGGGCTTTTGCATTTTACGGAAGGCGCGAATGGCCAGGTCCACCTTTTTGTACGGCACCAGGGCAGAGACAATCAGAAAATACTCGCCCGCCGATTCGCCGGGAGAAAAACGATCGGTGTCCACCGGTGGGTGGATGACGGTCGCTTCGCGGCGGTAATATTTTTTAATCCGATTGGCCACGTGACGGGAATTGGCCAGAAACCAGTCCACCCGATTGCTGCTGGTCACGTCCCACATACGCAAGTAGTTGGCAAACAGGGGAATGAGTTTGCGAGAAAACCAGCCCAGTTTATCTGCTCCAAAATATTCTTCGTACATGTCCCACACGTAACGCATGGGGGTGTGTAAGTAGGAGATGTGCAGGGTGTCCGGAGGGGGAACGATTCCTTTGGCCACGCAGTGAGAGGTGGAAACCACCAGGTCGTACGCTTTAAAATTGAAGAGTTCTATGGCGGTTGGGAAAAGCGGCAAATAATGGCGGTAACGCTTCTCTTTAAAAGGCAGCCGGTTCACAAACGAGGTGAAAATACGGTGCGCTTCGATTTTAGGTGAGACCGAACCGGGATTGTGCAACAGGGTGTAAATGTCGCTCTGGGGAAAAATGTCGCACAGCACTTCCAGCACTTTCTCACCGCCCCGCATGCCGGTTAACCAGTCGTGCACCAGGGCGACTTTCAAATTTTTTAGTTCGACGCTCATCTTCCTTTCGCTTCTCCCAATTCAGGACAAATTTAAGCATTTCCCGGGCGAAAACCAGAAACATTTGCGATTTTTTCCGGCCCGATTATTTGATGTTTGTTTTCCGGATGGTTAAATTGAAGGGACTGTGCGCGGTGTCCTGTTGGAACGGAATCCGGAAAAAAGAAAAATTTTCCGGAAACAGAGTGTCTGTCACAGCGGGAACCGGTGCCCGTGGTATTTTAACTGGTTGAAGTGTGAAAAGGAACGGGAACTCCCGGTTTCGGTAAAACTTTTTTACGAGGAGGTAATATGTCGCATTTATGGCACGGAATTTCGGCCGGATTGAATCCGCCGCGGGACGTGAATGTGGTCATTGAAATTCCCAGCGGTTCCAAATGTAAATACGAGCTGGACAAAGTCGCGGGAATCATTCGGGTGGATCGGATTATTGCCGGAGCGGTTTACTACCCGGGGAATTACGGGTTTATTCCCCAGACTCTGGCTGAAGATGGCGATCCGCTGGATGCCCTGGTGATGTCGCAGATCAGCTTCCATCCCGGGGTCATCGTGCGTTCCCGGCCCATTGGGGTCATGCGCATGACCGATGCTGGCGAACCGGACGATAAAATCCTCTGCGTCCCTTTGCGCGATCCCCATTACACCGAAATTAAGACCGCCGACGATTTGCCCAAAAACATGCTGGACGAAATTCTGGAATTTTTCAGCGTGTACAAGAATCTGTAAGAGCAAAAAGTGATTACCAAAGGAGTGGAACCACTGGAAGTGGCGGTTGAATTGATT
>JAJRXE010000387.1 GCA_024276455.1 Calditrichota bacterium | reverse complement strand
GTATGCCAGGGAAGGGCACCATTTTTAACATTCGATTACCAAACGCAGTCAGGTCGTAGCCATGCAATTAACCAACAAAATTCTCATTGTCGAAGACAACGTCATCTGGTCGGAAAGTTACAAACAATGGATTGGTGAGCAATACAACATTAAACTGGCCTTCAACAAAACCGAAGCGCTGGAATACTTCGAATCGTTTTTACCGGATCTGATTATCTTAGATCTTGGTCTTCCGCAAATTCAGGACGGCCTGGAGCTGCTGGACGAATTCGTGAAGCGGGGGCACGATTCCCAGATCATTGTGGTGACCTCGTACAACGAGCATGAATACGCCCTGGAAGCCCAGAAACGCGGGGCGTACTCCTACTTCTCCAAAGGCGAAAATCTGGAAGAAGAACTGCCTTACCTGGTTAAGCAGGCCCTGCGGATGCTGCAACTGGAACGGGAGAACAAGGAATTGCGCTCGAAGTTGAAAAAGAACATTCAATTCGAGCACATCGTGGCGGTTAGCAAACACATGCAGCAAATCCTGAACTTGATTGAAAAAATCAAGGACAATTCCGAACCTGTTCTCATTACCGGGGAATCCGGAGTTGGGAAGGAGGTACTGGCCCGGCACATCTTCAACCGGAGTTCCCAGTTTCGGGAAAGTTTTGTCGCCATTAATTGCGCCGCCCTTCCGGCCAACTTACTGGAAAGCGAACTGTTCGGTTACGAGAAAGGAGCCTTTACCGGAGCGGTAAAAACCACCCGCGGGAAATTGGAACTGGCCCACAACGGCACGCTTTTTTTAGACGAAATCGGGGAAATGCCGCTAGAATTGCAGGCCAAACTGCTGCGGGTGCTGGAAACGAAACGGTTTTTCCGCCTGGGCGGAGAAAAAGAAATTCAGGTTAATTTCCGTCTTATTACCGCTACCAATAAGAATCTGGTGGAACTGATCAGACAAAAAAAATTCCGGGAAGACCTGCTTTATCGGATTAACGTCATCCCCATCCATATTCCCCCACTAAGAGAACGCCCCGACGATATTCCGGCGCTTATTGACTTTATCGTGGAAAAATTCTGCCGCGAAAACGCCATTCCCATTCCGAAAATCACCTCCCGGACCGTTGCCTTTCTCTCTCATCTGCCCTGGGAAGGAAATGTGCGCGAACTGGAAAACACCATTAAACGCATCATCATTACCGGTTCGGATTACATCGATATTAAAGACTTGCCAGCTGACGTTATTGAAGCCTCTAACAATTTTTTAGATCGGGCACTGGCAAACGAACTTTCACTGGAGGAAGTTTCCAAAATCTACGTCAAAATGGTACTCGATTTGAAAAAAGGGAATAAAAAAGAAGCCTGTAAGACCCTGAAAATAAATTACCGCACCTTGATGAAAAAGCTCAACAGCTGAATGGCGTTTTAATTTCCCCTTCCGCAGCATTTCTTCGAATGCTTCTTCCGGATTTTCTGGACCTTCCCGCTTTCCCTTTCCCAACACCCTAAATTTATTGCACTTAGTACAAACCGCTACGCAGCCGATTGTATTTTCTGCAACCCACAATCCCGATTTTACCCCTAACCCCTTGTTAAAATACAATTTACAGAAAACAGCACCCTAACCAATTGATTTTATTGTTGTTACCACTTCTTTTCTTTGGCAAGCTTATTGTATTAAGAAAGAGAAGAAGTAAAAAAATTTCGAAGACGATTTAAAGAAACGAAGGGTTGGATGCAGGAGAATGTAAAACAAGGAGGATTTGTTCATGCGCGTATTAATCTACGAAACCAGCCACGACCGGGCAAAACTAATTGAAGAGCTGCTAAAGGACTACCGCTACAAAACCTTTACCGAGATCACCAACGGGAAAATCCCGACGTTGAGTAAAGTTCAAGCCGTTCGCCCCTCATTAATCATCATGAACGTGGGAGTGAGGGCTCACCTGGAATTACTGGAGAAAATCAAAGGAACCGCCAAATATTCCCACATCCCGATCATTTTGATTTCCAATTTCAATTCTCAGGAAATTCTTAAAAAAATCAACCATATGAGCAATGTAGATTACCTGATTGAACCGTTCAAATTGAAAAACTTCCGCCATATGGTCGAACGTTGGGTCAATTTCAGGAGCCTGTACGTAAAATGATGAGCTCACTAATTACAGAACAGATGCAAGTTCTCTTGATCCAATTGCATTTATTCGTGCTTTTTCTGTCGTTTATCGTGTTCATTCTGTTCACCTACATATATAAAGCGATCAAGTAGGTTATTGTAGCGCGTCCAGGCACTTCCGGGTTGTCGGTCGTTGTTCACAATTCGCCGGATGGCATTCAAGCGAATATCCAGTTCTTCCAATAAATTTAACGCAACGGCTTCCAGCGTCATGGGAACCGGAAAGGCTTCCGGTCGGTTTTGAGCTTGTTCCCGGCTAACCAGCAGGTGAAACAGGGTGCGTTTCAGTTCGTCCGGAAACGTCTCCATTTCTGCCACAACCGCACTCACCCGTTGAAAGGTGAGCGCCGCTTCACCGATTAGGCGGCCATTGGTGGAATATTCGATGAAAAGCTCTTTTTCGAACAGCTCTGTTTTTCCCAGCTCCCGCAAAATAATGGCGCTTTTTAACAGGTCTTTATCCAGAGTGGGATAATGTTTATAAAGCACCTCCGTTAAATCCAATAAGCAGGTGACATGTTCCAACACACCGTACAGATAATTGTGATGCCACAGTTTTCCGGCCGGGGTTCGCCAGTAACGCAACCAGCTTTTTTCGTCCGGGAAAAAGGTCTCCAGCAGACGAATCAGATGCTTGTTTCGAAGACTTTCCAGGTGATTCTGGAACCGTTTCTTTAGACGAGGAATATTCTTCTGGCTAACGGGGAATATTTCCTCCAGAGCGACGTTTTCGCCCTGTTTCAAGGGACGAATTTGTTCCAGCTGAATTTCCTTGCCGGTGGAAAATGATTGGACTCTTCCCTTTACGTTCACGATTTGTCCCCGGCGGAGGCTGCGGAAAACTTTTTCTGCATTGCTCCAGAGCCGTCCCCTCAGGCGACCGGAACAATCCCCCAACTCGAGTAACAGGTAGGGCTTCCCTGCCTGAGAATACTTTAATTCGGCATTTCTGATCACGCAGTACCCGGCATACCTCTCGCCAATGTCCGTACTTTTTAGATTGTGGTGATTCATCAGCCCTCCTCCCAGAAGATTAGCAGAACTTAAAAACCGAGAATTTACGAACCATATTGTTAAATCTTTACCCGCTTCCCGCGTTCTGTTAATTCAATATTTCCTTGCCTCAGCGAAACTACCAGGAATTGATTTTCCTTTTCCCGTTCGAATTACAACCAATGCTCCCAAAAGGCAGACAGCCCGAACATTTTTTCTAACAGCGGGGTGAGAAATTCTTGTTAACTGAAATTTTGGTTTTTCAAGTTAAAAAAATTTGTTAATATTTCAAAATAAACCGGGGCAAAAAATTCAGCGCGGGTGCGAATTTTCTGTCGCACGTGTATCGGGGAAATTGCAGAGGACGCCCAATCATGTTTGTTGGAATTATTTCGGACACCCACAATCGCTTTCCCACCGAGGTGGAAACCGTCTTCAGCGGAGTGGATGTTATTTTGCATGCCGGAGACATCGGGAAATACCAGGTTCTGGAGAAGTTAAGGTCAATTGCGCCCACAAAAGCAGTTTACGGCAACACCGACATTTACGGCATTGCTTCCACATTACCATCGAAACTGACTTTCAAATTGGAGAAAATAAATTTCCTGCTTCTTCATAATATTGGGAACATGAGAAATATGGTGTGGAAAATAAGACGGGGGGATTTTCAGCCCTCCCCCCGCGTCATCGTGTACGGACACACTCACAAACCAACGTTTCAAGAATATATGGACCACATCTTCATTAATCCCGGTAGCGCTGGCTTACCGCGCGGAGGTATTCCGCCTACCGTCATGATTCTGGAAATTAGCGGTGCTCACATCATCCGCCATAAAATTATTCGCCTGAAAAGCGATTTTATTCATTTTAACTGAATTACGCATAAACGGTTTTTTCGTTGCACTGACAAACTTTTACATTCTGGGTACGAAATTTCCAGCTTTTCTTTTCCTCGGAGTAGACCGCCTCTACTTTTTTCAGGAACGTGTAAACATTTCCGCATACCGGGCAGGTCGGGCCGGTTTGACTCGCTTTTTGAATTTTTGCGGCAAAATCTGTTCTTTTAGCCATTCTATTGTCTCCCTTCTCTAACGTTCATAATCACTCATTCAAAAATTACCGTTTGGTACGGTTGCGCGGCGGTTAACTGCTCGAGCAAATCGGTCACTTGCCTCTGCAGTTCCCCCGGAGATGCCGACAGTTTCTCTTCGCTTACCCCTCCAACAAAAATCTGGAGATCGTGAACCTGACCATCTCCCCATATTTTCTTTTCCCGAATCTGTTTGAGATAGCGGTTCGGAAACTCCTTCAAAACCACTCTGTCTTGCCCAACCACCAGAATCGCAAACACATCCGAAAAAAGCCTGAAAATATAAAACGTTTTAGGTAGTTCAGGCAATAGTAAAGATAAAAAACTTTTCACCACCTCGGGGAAAAGCTGCTCCTGATTGTCCGCCAACCGGAAAGACAGTTTCAGCACCACCAGAGCGGTTTTCAACCCCAACAGTTTGGCGCGATTCAACTCCCGGGGAACAAATTTCAGAAATGCGGCGTAGTTCAGCAAACCGGTTTCCAGGTCGTCGTAATTGTGTTTGGCGAGGATTTTCAGATTGTGAAGATTATGTAAAACCACCGCCACCTGGTTTGCGACGGTTTGAAGAATTCGCTTGTGTTGTTCGTTAAATTGTTTTCGCTGCACACTTTCCAGGCAAATGCTTCCCTGGGCACCGGAGCGCGAGGGAATTGGTACGGCCAGGAGTGAAAGGTATTCGCGATTGGGGGTTTCCTGGGCGAAGTAACGCGGTACGTAATTTTCCTTGCGCGAGAAATCTTCCACCAGCAAGGATTGATTGTTGCGCATCACCCAACCGGCAATTCCTTCGGTAAGGGGGAATTCCAGGCCCGCCCGCAGATTTCCGATACCACCATCCAGACACACAATTTTCCCCTGCCGCTCATTCTCCCGCAGGGCAATGGAGAACCGCTGGCACTCAATTACCTTTGGAATCTTCTTTTTCAAATAGTTCCACAACTCTTCTTCATTCTGGAATTTCAGAAACTCTCCGCTAATTTCAAACAACAGCTTGGCTATCCAGTTCTCGGTTTCGTACTCATACAGTTTGTTACTGCTTAAAAGCTGCAAACGCAACAATTCGGCAAATTTCTGCAGAATTTCCAGGTCCTCGTTCCCATAAGCTTCTTCCACCCGGGTGTCCACGCAAAGGACCCCAATCGGCATCCCGTCAAAGGAAACCGGGACCCCTAAAAAAGAGGCGGCCGGATTCTCTCCCGCTCGGTAATAAGGCAAAATACTCTGTGCTTCGGGAAGATGGTTCTCGATTAAAGAGGTGCGATTCCGCAAGATCAATGCGGGCAATCCCTCCATTGGGGGATGGAATTTGGCCGGCACTAAATGCGGTTGGTGATCCGTTTCGACAGCCCGCACGGTAAATTGCTTCTTCTGGTAATTGGCAAATAATAAAATGGCTGTTTCGGCCACTAAATTTTGTTTGATTGTTTGCAGGAGGGTTTTTAAAAATGCCTCAAAATGGTGTTCAATATCCTCTTCGCTTTCCAGATTAAGCCACGGTTGGGCGTCCGGCGAGCGTTCCGGCTCTTCGACTTCTCCATTTTGCTCTTCCTGAACCCCGGCAAAATATTGGTAAGCCAGAACAAGCACAGCCAGAAAAATCACCAGCTTTATGCCGATCCAGACGACGGTAGAAGGAAGAAATCCCAGGGCAAAGACAGCAATCAGGCCACCCAATATAACCAGATGGCCATACTGGTCGAAATATCCATAAAGGTCATTACGATTCATCAAAATCGGTTCTTTAGAAATGAACGTGCCTAACTTAATTTAGCGTGCCGCTTGAGAAACAAAACGAGAAATTCGGACTATTGGGTACTGCCAACCTGCTGTTCAATCATATGGATTCCGGAAGTCTGCCCGACAATCGAATCGGAAGGCATGGCGCTGGAATCGGAAATGACCGTAGAGCTAACCTCGGAGCTTCGCGATTGCACCTGTTTGCCCAGGGGCTGAAAATAGTCCGGTTTGGAAATCTGAGTGGCAGCCGGCCGAAATTGTCCTCCCGATTGCAAGATTTGTCGCGAATCGGAATCGGAAGAATCCCCAAAGATCAGAAAAAAACCGACCGTGGCTAAAACCAGTGCAGAGCCCATGGCCGGTAGCTTCCAATTCTGGAACAGCTGGTTACCCATCTGGACCGAGGTTTGGGGCGCAAAGATTTGCTGGTGAAGACGTTGCTCAAAATCGGCAGAGGTCTTTACCTGCGGCATTCGGCGTAGACTTTCCTGGATAATCTTCATCTGGCGCATGGTTTCCGAACAATCGGTACACACTTGCAGGTGCGCTTCTAACGATCGCCGTTCTTCGAAACTAATTTCGCCGTCCAAATAATCGGAGAAAAACCTCTTAAATTTGTCACATTCGGTCATAGGCATCCCTCGTCGGTTTTACATCACATCTTTTGTTTCACTTTCAAATAAGAATTTGAGATCTTCTTGCAGTTTTAATCGGCCTCTATTTACTCTCGATTTTACCGTTCCCAAGGGGATATTTAAAATCTGACTGATCTCTTCGTACGCAAAACCCTGCACGTCTCGCAGAATAATTACCTCCTTAAATTTGGGCGGCAGCTTCTCAATCGCTTTCTGAATAATGTCCTCTTTTATGGTACCATCCACTTCCGCCTCCGGGTTCCTCTTTTCATCCGGAATATCGAAATCCCGCTCCTCGTTCACAAAATTACTCACCGAAAAAATCTTGTGCCGCTTTCGCCTCCGCAATTCCGTTTTTGCCAAATTGCCCGCGATGGTGTACACCCAGGTCGAAAATTTGGCAATCTCTTTATAGTAATGCTTATTCTTGTACACGCGCAAAAAGGTTTCTTGAACAATATCTTCCGCGTCCGATTGATTGCCCACAAACCGATAAACAAAATTTAAGAGTTGATCTTTGTACCGGCGCACCAGCATGTCGAAGGCCTGTACATCCCCCTTCTGAAACCGGGCAATCAACTCTTCATCGCTAATGACTCCTTTTTTTCCGACTCTTGTTTTTGTTGTCATATAATATAACGATTTTTTTAACTTGTTGGATTTATCAAAGTTCCCATTCATTTCATTTTAAGTAATTTATGATTTTAAAATTTAATAAGTCAAGGACATTTTGGGCATTTACGCCGCTATCTTTTAACTGGAAGTCCACCTTTTGCAATTCGTCTAAAATTTTCAGAAGCTTTTCGGTCTTCCACCGTTGCGCCTGCTTCTCGTACTGAGGAAAATATCTGGAATAGATATTCAATTCCCGCGCAATGGTGTAAGCGTCTCGTTTTCCGGAGCGATAGTACCCCTGAATCTTCCACAGTAGCGTAAAATGGCGTTGTAATTGAGCCAGAATTTGCTGCGGCGAGACTCCACTTTCCAGTAAATTGTGCAGCACAAAGAGCGCTTTCTCCACATTCAGTTCCGTGAGGTAATTGTTGTACGTAAACACATCCTGGGTCACGTACACACTGGCCACTTTTTCGATGTCCGATTCCTCCAGGCTGGTTTTCCCCTGGTAATATTGAGCAATTTGTTGAATCTGCATTAGGAGCTCGGCCAGCTGATTCCCCACCATAAATATAAGCATATTTACGGCGGAATCAGAAATTTGTTTGCCCTGCTTGCGGAATTCTTCCACCACAAATTCGCGCAACTGCTCGTCCCGCAGGGGCAACAAATTCACCGTCAGCACCTGGTTTTGCAAACTCTTCAAGCGCGACTGGAACAGATTGGTGATATTGGTTTGCAGAATCAGACAAATCTCCTCCGGCAAACGCTGGATAACTTTTTGCAGGCGCTCCAGATCATTTTTTTTCAGCACGTGGGCATCGCGTAAGAGGAGGAGTTTTTTACTGGCAAACAGCCCCATGCCTCCGGTCAGGGAAATGATTTCGTCCAGCGGTGTTTCGGTGGCATAGCGAATGAAAAAGTTAATTTCCCGCTCCACCTGGCCCAAAAATTTCTCTTGAATGAGATGCACCAGCTTATCGGCGAGGAGCGTTTCGGGGCCGAATAATAAGTAAGTCCGGAAGAGTTTCCCCTGCCGGATTTCCCGCACTACCTGATCGTAATAAAACATATTTTCTTTTTGCCTGGCCACCCAATGCCCCGGTTAAAGTGTTTTTCTCGTTTTCTGTTTTTGGCGCCGTTCTTTCTGGTAAGCCAGATTCAGGAAAAACAGCAATCCCCCCCAGGTAAGGGAGAGGATGAAAATCATCATGGCCACGGCGTCGGTCTTCATTCCCGATTCCTCTTCAGATTTAACTTTTGGAAGATAACCCGATTTAAGGAAATCATCAAGAGAATAATCAATGCCCATTGGAACAAGCAGGTACCCAACGTTTCTGCGCCAAAGGGATTAAACCAGCTTCCGGGGCTCCAGCCCACCGAACGGTACAGCCACCAGAGCAGCAGCACCACCGCTTCCACGGGAATCAGATAGCGCACCACCAGTTCGAACCATTTCCCCAGGCGCAAATCGTCCTTTACCACATTCACAAATTCCCGCCGGAATTTTGCGACTCCCAGGTGTTTTACCAGAAGTACAAAAAACAAACCGCTAATGATGAGGCCCAAGCCCCAGACCCAGTCCTGGTTTTTGAAAAAACGCAGGTACAATGCCGAAGGCAGACCCAGAACGGCGGTCAGAAAGCTGACAACCGGCAATGCCTTGCGGCGCGGTAAACCGAAATCCATCAGCAGGCGAGTGGACAACTCGAACATGGAGATGAGGGAACTTAACGCCGCAAAAAATAGGGCCAGAAAAAACACGGAGACGAACAGACGGGCCGCTGGCAACTGTCCGAATAATTGTGGAATGACAATAAAGCTCAAACCGTCGTTGCCGGCCTGCAATGCGGCTTCCGCCTGGGCAACAGTGGGTGTCAGGGAAAAAATGGCCGGAATGATGGCCAATCCGGCCAACAAGGAAGCTGAGTTGTTCCCAAAACCGGTAATGAAAGAGTTAAGCACCACATCTTCATTTTCTTTCATGTACACGGCATAGGTCAGAATCAGCCCCCATCCTGCCCCGGTGGACCAGGCGGATTGAGACAGCCCCTCCAGCCACACCTGGTAATTCAGCAAGTATTCCAGTTTGATTCCGAAAAAGTAATTCAACCCCACGCTAGCGTTGGGCAGGGTTAAACTGCGAACAATGCCAATTACCAGCAACAGCACTAGGGAGGGAAGCAAAATACGGTTCGCCCGCTCGATGCCCCGCACCACCCCGCGAGAAATGACCAGGCTGGCCACCAGCAGCGCTACCAGATGAAAAACAATCGGTTGGTAACTGGAGGTAAATTGCTCCCAGTAAGCGGAATGATCTACCGTTGCCAGGTTTCCGGAAACTGCGGTCAGGAAATAGCGCAATGCCCACCCGGTAACCACCGAATAGTAAAACATGATGGCCATGGTCACAAAAGCGACAAAGCCGCCCATCCAGGTGTAGCGGGGTCCCATGAGAACCGCGAAACTGCCAATCACCCCTTTGCGGGTTTTCCGTCCGATGGAAAACTCAATCACAATCAGCGGAACCGACCAGAGCAGCAAGAAAATACACCAGGGAATGAGAAACGAACCGCCATATTGCCCTGCCAGGCGGGGAAAGCGCCAGATGTTGCCGGCACCAATGGCCATTCCCATGGTGGAGAGCAACAAAGTCCAGCGTGAACTAAATCTTTCCTGCTTTTCCATGAAAGCGCCTACTGCTTTTCTTTCTCTTCCAGGGTGTCGAAAAGATTCGCCATCTGGTTCACCAGCTGTTCAAACAGGGTGGCGGTTGCCTGAATGGGCTCGGGCCGGCTCATGTCCACCCCGGCGTCTTTTAACAGACGAATGGAATAGTCGGAAGAACCGCGGGTGAGAAAGCGCAAATATGCCTTACGGGCGGCCGCATCGCGGGAGAGGATTCTCTGGGCCAGCATGGTTGCCGCCGAAAGCCCGGTGGCGTATT
>JAJRXE010000386.1 GCA_024276455.1 Calditrichota bacterium | reverse complement strand
TCGTGCATGTAACGGAAACCGCTAAAAAACCACAAAGGTGCTTTCCGCAAGAAGGTGGTTTCGATTCTGAATTTTTCTACGTTGTGGGTTTCGGTTCGGTCCGGGTAAACTAAAAAGGCGTCTCGCCGGGTAATTGGTTGGTAGGCCCCGTTAATATCCAGCAAAAACAGGTTGGGATGAATAATAAAACTGCGGGTATCCAGCGAAAATTGGCCCATTAGGTTGCGAGTTTGAATAATCTCGTGTTGGCCCTTTTTGAGAAGGGTTTCTCTCTGGCGGAAAAATCCTTCGAATTCCAGAAATCCGTTCATCCGCTGAAATTTCCACCAGCCCAAAGAGAATAAATAATCCTGTCCCCGGGTGGGGGTAAAGGAGAAAACGAGAATCAGCAAAGAAATGTAAATAATCTTCTGTTTCATTTTTGAGTCAGATAAAATTTATTGCTCCCTCCATGAGGGTCATGGCATACCTGACAATCCAGCGTCATTTTATCTCGATGCATTGGCAGTTGTGCCAATCGCTTTTTATCATGACAGTAAAGGCAGAGGTCTTGTTTAGTGCGTTTGAGAAGATTCTTGTTCTTGCTCATGTGGGGATTGTGGCAACCGGTACAATTCCCCGAAGCAACCGGACCATGTAGAACTGCATAGCTTTCCGAAAAATCGTCATGGCAATTGTAACAAAGTGTGGGCATCGGTTCGTTTAACCGATTCCCGCTGCCAACTTCGTGGCAGCTACCGCAATCTTTTTCCCGGTAAGGCGGGTGAAAAGTGTAAACGACCTGGGTTCTTTTGCGCAGTTCCAGGGCTTTTTTCTGAGCTTTTGTCAAATTTTGGGCGGTTGTATCTTCCAGATTTTGATAGGGGCTTTTGGGAGGCGGTACCCCGTCGAAAATGGTGGAAAGAACTTTATAGCGTGTTTCGGGAGTGCAAGCCATGATCATGGTCAACATGACGAGAAAAACCAGTTGTCCAGAAAACCGGAGAATGCTTGGCTTCATTGAAATCCCGTTTATTCAGTTTTCGGTTCGATAAACCCATACACGCTTATTTTGTCGGGACCATATTGATTGGTGACAAAGATCAGATATTTCAACTTAAAATCAGGATCAACATATTTTTCAAAGTATTTTAGGTTGTCGTAATCAATAATAATTTTCGCTGGTAGCCACATATCGCCAGGGCCCTTGTACGGCCCCCCGAAAAACATAAGGAGTTTGCCATCCTTGTCAAAAATTTGTACCGTTTCAAAACCGGCATCTACCACATAGAGATTAAGATCTTTGTCCACCGCGATGCCTTTGGGACGAACAAACTGTCCTAAAGCCCGGCCATATTCCCCAATGTAGCGCTGATATTCGCCCTCGAGATTGTAAATTTTAATTCGGAAATGGCCGAAATCGGAAACATACACCCGTCCATCGGCTACAAACAGATTGGTGGGGGCAGATAAAAACGGATCCGTTTTAGGTTTCGCTTCTACCGGAAAGGAAAAAATCAATTTGTAGGTCGTCTTACTGTAAACTTTTACCTGATGTTGAACGAGATCGGTGACCCAGATTTTGTTTTTATAGACTTTTACATCCGTGGGCTTAGAGTCTTTCCCGTTTCCCAGGGCTTTGACGAATTTAAGATTCTGATCGTAGATGACGACTTGCTTGCGATCGGCGTCGGCAACATAAAGGTACCCCCGTTCATCCACGTCGCAGTTAATGGGTTTGCGCAATTGTGCTCTGCCCTTGGGCTGAAAATAGCGAAAATCAGGTTTCTTTAAGTCAATGATTTCCATTCCGCCCAGAATGGTGTCGCAAATATACAACACACCATCGTGGATGGCGATTCCATAGGGTTTAATAATGGGTTTACCTCGATCTTCTCCAAACACATATTTCATTAACCCGCTGCGCTGACCGACCACATCAATAGAATTGCTGATCTTGGTTAGAAATTGAATCCTGGGAGGATCGGGTGGAGGAGGGAAAACAATCGTTTCTTTGTATTCCGGTGCCTTATGGATTCGAGAGGCACATCCTGTTGCAAAAATCAACCACCAAAATATAAATGCTGCAAAAACAACCAGTACTTTAATTTTGTTTCGCCGGTGAACATTTTTCATTTTCCAATATCCGCCCCATTTTTAAAAACAGGGGACATCGAAATAGTCCCCCGTTTTTGATAAGATAAGAATTTCCGTAGTCACTAGCTAATGGTACGAAGATAAATTATTTATCGTGGCAAGTCAAGCACAAAGCGCTGGCAGCATTGCTCTTTATTAATAAGCTTTCTTCGCCACTGCCATTGTGCACATCATGGCAGGAAGCGCATTCGAGCTTGTGGGAATAGAGCATGTCCGCATCAATGGTGCTGCCCAATCCCGAGTTGGTGGTGGTGGGATCGAACAGTCCGCCATCTGCAGACGCCAGGGCGGCATCGTAAACGAAGGATACCGGATGATCGTCGCTTAAATCGGTTCCGATGTAAGCGCCATCGTTTTGACTGATGTAAGTGGTTCCGTCAGTCTTGCCACCAAAATTGTCCAGTGCGACCGTACCGTCATGGCAGCTCAAGCAAAGCTTGGAGACACCATCCGGCTGGCCAACGGAAGCATCCAGAGTAGAACTGCTGTACGGAACGAATTGGGCAGTTGTTACCTCATGGTTCCACAACGGTGCATCGGTGACATTGGTGTTGCCATTGTGGGGAGTGTGGCAGACCACGCAGATTTCCCCACTAGGGTTCCAGGCTGCGCTGGAGAAGTCGTGCGCCGACCCGACAATACCCTGAGCATTTGCCGTAACCATCGATAATAATATCACAAGCGCTCCGACACTTAGGATTTTGAATAGTTTCATTATTGCTCCTCCTTAAGTTTAATTAGTTTTGCCTATAATAACTACAACAATAGTGCCAATATTTTAAAATTCACCAAAAAACTAAAGAATATTTATTAAGTATAGTAATATCAATTAGATACAAAGCAATTAAAAAATTGAGAACATCAACCGTGTTCTCCGGAATGAGAGAAGTGGGGAATATGCCCCACTGTAGTGGGTGATATCGCCCAGGTTGGTTCTTACAGGTTGTATTTCTTGACCTTATAACGGAGCGTGTCGCGGGAAATCTTTAATAGTTTGGCTGCACGGGATTTGTTGTACTGGGTCTTCTCCAGCGCCGTTTGGATAATCAGCTTCTCAATGTCTGGTAGGGGAATTTCCGCTTCCAGAATAGCATCCACCGAACATTGAACCTGGGGATCGCTAATAATGGCTTTTCGTTTTAATTCCGACGGCAAGTTGTCTAACCCTATATATTCTTCTTTTTCTAAAATAACCATTCTTTCAATAATGTTTCTTAGTTCCCGGACGTTACCGGGCCAATGATAATTACGCAATATCTGTGCCGCTTCTTCGGTTAACCCTTTAATCTGTTTCCGAAATTGATAATTAAAGTAACGAATGAAATGTTCTGCTAATAGGGGGATGTCTTCCCGCCGTTCTCGCAAAGGAGGTAGAGTGATTTGAAATACCTTGAGGCGATAGTAAAGATCTTCCCGAAAGGAACGGTTTTGTACCGCTTGTTCGATGTTTTTATTGGTGGCAGCAATAATCCGGACATCTACCTGGATGTCCTCCGTCCCGCCCACCCGGCGGAACGTTTTATTTTCGATAAATTGCAATAATTTAACCTGGGTGGAAGGATTAATTTCCCCGATCTCGTCTAAAAAAATCGTGCCTCCATCCGCAATCTCGAATAAACCTTTTTTCTTTTGCTTTGCGTCGGTAAAAGCGCCTTTTTCATGACCGAACAATTCACTTTCCAGGAGCGTCTCGGGTAATAATGAACAGTTGATCACCACAAACGGTTTTTCCCGGCGGGGGCTTTCTCCGTGGATGATTTTGGCTAATAAATCTTTTCCGGTACCGCTTTCGCCCAATAACAGAACCGTGGACGCCTGTGAGTTGGCAATCTCTTTAGCAAAGGCGAGAATCTTTTTTACCGCTTTCGATCTTCCAATAAAGTGGTTGAACGTGTAGTTCTGAGGATGTTGGCGCTTTAAGGCCTGTATTTCGTGATCCAACTCGATTTTCTTCTGAATGTTGGCCAGGAGAACATCGATTTCGTCAAAAGTAAATGGTTTGGTGATATATTCGAACGCACCTAACTTCATTGCTTGAATGGCGGTTTCAATTGTTCCGTAAGCGGTCATGAATACCACAAAATTCGAATCCGAAATGGAGCGAATTTTTTCTAATACCTCTATCCCTTGAATACCGGGAAGTTTATTGTCTAAAAAGATTATTTCGGGGAGATGTTTTTCGAATAGTTTTAAGCCTTCCTCGCCCGATTCGGCCAGATAAACCTGATATCCTTTTTGATTCAAATGTTTCTGGAACGACCAGCGAATCAGATTCTCGTCATCAATAACCAATACTTTTAGTTTCGGCATGGCAACTTCCTGTTAAATTAGATTTATTGGCAATTCAATAATAAACTTTGTTCCCTTATTTTTCTGGCTTTTTACCGATATTTTACCCCCGTGTCGTTCAATAATATCGCTGGCAATGGCCAACCCCAGACCGGTTCCTTGATGTTTGGTTGTAAAAAAAGGCTTGAATATTTTGGTCAAATTTTCTTCCGAAATTCCAACTCCGTCATCTTCAACAACGATGTAAACCACCCGGTCGTTTTCGTTTAAGATACTCTCGATTGTAATATTACCACTGCTTGGAATGGCTTGAATCGCATTAATGACCAGGTTAGAGATGACAATTTCCATCTGGTTGTGGTCAAAAGGAAAGTCCGGAATTCGGGGATCCAATTGAAGAGTGAAACGAATCTTTTTATTTCGAATCTGGGTTACTAACGAATTCTTTATGGTGATTAGTAATTGATTCAAATTATTTTTTTCCAGGCACAATTTAATCGGTTTGGAAAATTGCAACAAATCGTTTATGGCTTTGTTTACCCGAATCGATTGGTACTGGATTTCCTGAATAATGGCTTTTTTCTCGGGATCCTTCAGATCGGTGGCTAAAATATTCAGCGCATTAACGATGCCGGTAAGTGGATTTTTAATTTCGTGGGCAAAACTGGCAGCCATTTCCCCAATTGTAGCCAGTTTTTGGGTATTCATTAGCTCTTTACGGTGGTATTCTTTTATTTTTTCCTGGTATTGCTGCAACTTGTCTAACGTCTGGTTTAATTGTAATGCCAATTCGCCCAATTCGTTCCTTTTAGGCAAATTAATCCGCTTGGAAAGATCTCCCTGTTCGATGTGTTGAAATGTCTGAATAAATTTATTTAAGGCAACTTTAATATAGCGGTAATGCAGGATCCCAATGGACGTAAAGATAATGATCATCAGCGAAAAGGTGAAAATTCGACCAAAATCTTTGGTGGAGGCAATGTTCCGCTCGATTTCTTCCGAAGACAAATCAATCACCAGGTAACCTAGCGGATCTTTTTCTCTTGGATGACACTGGTAGCAGGCAGGATGGTTGTTGACCTTAACAAACGTTCGAATGAAATGGGATTCTTCGGGTCCCACCTCTTTTACCAGAATGGAATCCACATTGGAGAATTCTTCTAATAGGGCGGGAATATTTAGCGCATCATCGTTGGAATCATAGGGGTAAATCGGGTGTCCCTGGCTGTCCAGAAGGAGCACATTTAATACCTTGGGATTCTCATCCAGTCGGTCTAACAAGGGGAAAATGGCTTTTCCGCCATCCTTGCCCATCATAAACAAATATTGTTCTCTTAAAATGGAGAGGAAGGAAAGATGATTGTCGATATTGCATTTGTGTAGTTGTTTATCTAAATAGGCCGTAAAGATTTGAAAGGATACAAATCCGATAATGGCCACGATTGCAGTAACGGTGACTACAATGCGGAATCGAAAGCTTTGAAAAAGGAAAGAAACACGTAATTTATCAATAACTTTTTGGACTGTGGTTTTCACCATGGCACCTTAAATAGCATTCACCGCTAAAATTACCCCTATCTATGAATTCTAATCTTCCGGTTCTTCCATCGGGAGAAACGACGGAAATATCGAAATTAATCAAATGGGTATTATTGGTACTGTTTCCCTGCGAGCTGCTAATCCCGTGCGGATCGTGGCAAACATTACAAGGGGTATCTTCACGAACAATATGTTTTCGGTGAACCCGTTTGGCAAACTTACCCATTCCGTTGGTAATGGAACTCCGGCTGTGGCACTGGTAACAAAGTTCGTAGGCCGAATAAGATTCCGGGGTGTTATCCGCCGTTTCGTAGCGATATTTGAGAAGACGGGGATAAATTGAACCGTGCGGACCACGCGGGG
>JAJRXE010000385.1 GCA_024276455.1 Calditrichota bacterium | reverse complement strand
TTGTTCAAATTAAATTTTATTTCCTCATCCAACACCCGCGACTTGCCCTCTGGCATCATCAACCAAAATAAGAATTTCTAACTTCTTTATTTTGATTTATTTAAAAATTCATTTTTTGAAATAAATATTTCTAAAAAATTGTTTTATTTACATTTCGAGGCGCATTGCCTTTTAAACGGGCCGATTATTCAAAAATTTTTAATTATTTTTTAAAGAGAAATGACTTGTTTCACAAAAGATTCGCTTCCAAAATAATCTTTATTCCAATTAAAAAACCGTTTTCACCACTGGTTAATACGAATGTTTCCCTACTACGCAATACTCAATAGCGTTTCTTTCACCAGGGTATTGACGGCTATCGAGAATTTAACAAATGAAGGGATCTCTATTTTTTGTTGCAGAACATTAAACTGATTTTTCGCAATGGAATTTAGCAAGTAGAAATAAATATTCTTCATAATCTGAGAAGGAATCATATTGCGCCGTTCGCTTCGGGGAAGCAGTTCGCTGGCGCGCCGGTAAAAGAATTTAGCCCGTTCGTATTCGTAATGCATCAACTGCTTGAAGGAAAGGGTATTGCGTTTTTCCAGGATATCGCGTTCGCTCACACCAAATCGCTCCATATCTTCCTGAGGGAGATACACCCTACCCATCTCAGCGTCCACACCCACATCTCGAATGATATTGGTTAGCTGCAAGGCAATTCCCAGATTGACCGCGTAATCCTGGACCCGTTCGTCGCGATAGCCGAAAATCTGGATGGACATTAACCCCACAATGGAGGCAACCCGGTAACAATAGGTTTTTAACTCCTCAAAATTTTGAAAGCGGGAATTCAGCAAATCCATTCGGACGCCTTTAACCAGCTCCAGGAAATACTCGTAGGGAATGCGAAACTTTTGAGCGGTGGACCAGAGTTTTTGGAAGCGAGTCTGCGCTTCCCCGGAAAACTGGCGCTGTAAATCGCGCTCCCAGGTATCGAGTTGAAGCTGTTTATTTTTTAACGGACTGCTATTATCGGCAATATCGTCTGTTTGCCGGCAAAACGAATAAAGCGTATATATGGCCTCGCGCTTCTCTTTTGGCAGAATCGAAAAAGCCAGATAAAAACTGCTTTTGCTTTTCTTGGTGATTTGTTTCTCTTTAGATCCCTTCATGGAACACCTTTTCATTCTTATTAATTTACTAACCGAAAGAGAATACCGCCCCAATCTTTTTTAGTCAAAACCGGGCGACTCCACAACACATTTTCCGAATATTTTTCCACTTTTTTTAGAACCGTCATCCCGCCAAGAACGGTTAATTTTAATTCCCAGTAAAGTCGTCCGCTGAGGTGGGTTAAGAGTTCGCTCCCTTTTTGAAATAAGGCTCTGGTTTTCCCCACAAGCTCTTCCAGAACGGGGATAAATTTACCATTCACCGTTCGTTGCAGCACCTCCGCCGGGAGGAGCCCATGGTTTTGTAACGTCCCGGTTGGAATATACAACCTATTTCGCGGGATATCCACCGAAAGATCCTGCCAAAAATTTGTTAGCTGCAACGCTGTGGTAATAGAGTCGCCATATGCCATTAATTTCTCATCTCGGTAACCAAATATCCAGAGCACAATGCGTCCCACCGGATTTGCGGAGTGGCGACAATAGTAATATAACTCTTCCCAATTTTGAAAGCGGTTTTTTGTCAAATCCATTAAAAAAGCCGTCAGCAGATCATCCAGCCATCGCCAGGGCAGTTGAAATTTTTTAATGGTATGAGACAAGGCCAGAAAGATGGGGTCTTTTGGTCTGCTACACAGGCTTTGATGCAACTTTTCCCGCCATTGAAGAACTTTTTCCCGATTTTCTTCTTCATCGGCGAAATCATCGGCTGTGCGCGCAAAGGCATAT
Organism: Calditrichota bacterium; assembly: GCA_024276455.1. GTDB lineage: Bacteria > Calditrichota > Calditrichia > RBG-13-44-9 > RBG-13-44-9 > JAJRXE01. The sequence continues at coordinate 4,738 of JAJRXE010000385.1, read as the reverse complement.
ATTGCCGCAATATGCGGTCGTAACCGGGCCGGGACAAGAATGCTTGCTACAGGAAAATTTTCGTAGTGAGATTGCGCGAGGCGAAGACAGTACCGGTAAGCATTCTGGATTTCTTTCTGGGAGACCTCTTCCATAACCTTAACTAAACTAATTTCACTGAAGATAACACCACCCGTTCGAAAAACCAAACCACAAAACTGTTTTCTCTCACTTTCTTTCAAACATCAAAACTTGAACCAATAAAATAAAAAGTAGAATAGTGGAGAAAGAAAAATAAAAGAGTCGAAGCGATCCAGAAAACCGCCATGTCCGGGGAGAAGCGTGGAGGTATCTTTAACCCCGGCATCTCTCTTAAAACGGGATTCCACCAGATCTCCTAATTGTCCAAAAATTCCGACCAGAATCCCACCAATCAGATGGTAATAAAAAGATAATTCCGGAAGAAACAGCATCCCTCCGGCGGTAAAAACAATAATCGCACCCAGGAATCCGGAAACAGCTCCTTCGATGGTTTTATTCGGGCTGGTACTGGGAGCTAATTTGTGCTTTCCGAATAACCGTCCGCCAAAATAAGCCATGGTGTCGCAAATCCAGATGGTAACCCACAATAAAACCAGAAAAATCCCTCCGGCAACCTCACTAACCAGTCCGGTTAACTCGTTAAACTGCATCCGTAAATGTAAAATCGCTCCCAAAAAAAAGGTAATGTAGAAAATGCCACCCAGGGTAAAAACCGTATTCAGGCTGCGGTTCTCCCGGGAGCCCAGCAAGTGGCGAAGGAGCACCACCAATAGCAGCACTAACAGGACGGAAAACAGCGGAATCCAGGGAAAGAAAAACATGCTGAGCAGCACCAGCTCCGACAAAACGATCCCCAGAACTCGGTAAGGGTAAATATGTTTGTAATGGTACATGCTGTAAAATTCCCACAATGCCATTCCGTTAATCACCAGGAGCAAAAGCAAAAAGGAATACCCACCAAAGAAGCTTAAGCCCAGAATGAGGGGGATTCCCCACAAAGCGACCAGTATGCGTTGAGTTAATTCTTTCAAGGTATTTTCTCCCGAATTAGTACATTCTTTTTAGTTTGCGCACAATATGATCGAACTCGTGCTGGATGACGGTTTCCGGGATTTTGGTAAGCCGTCGGTTTCTGACAATTTGTTCGTCATTCAGGACAATCTCCTGAACGAGTATTTTTGAATCGCGAAACCAGCCCATGACACTTGTAAATTGCTCCACCAGCTCTTTTTGGGTGGGAATAGGAAAAGGGAAAAACAAGTCCGGATTTCGGTAGATTGTAAACTGCGATTTCCAGAAGTTTGGCGAGGAGAGAAAGTAAACCGGATTCGGTGAGGTGATCCGGTCCCGGGTAACCGGAATTCCCACCACACTATTTTCCTCTTTTTCCGGGGTACTGTTTGATTCATTTTCCGATCTCCACAGAAGAAATGCCGGTACATCCCCCTGCTTCAGAGAAAGGGCGGTAAAGCTTACCTCGTCCGCCAGAACAACCCGAAAGCTCTCCGTTAAAAGGGATTGGAAATCAGCGCTTTCGTCGCTACCGCATTGGAAACAATACAGACGATCTACGAGGAGGTCCTTTAAAGAAACCGCAGCAAATGGACCCGCTCCCGGACGACCAACTCCTTCCAGTGCTAAAACCCCTTTTACCGATGGAATTTTTTGTTGACGCAGGAAATCGTAATTCTCAGCCCAGGCCAGGTGGATCGAGTCTCCTTTTTGTTCCCGGGAGATCTGATTCCCCACCCATCCGTGTACACCGATATCCTGCAATGCCTGCGCTACCGTCTCCACTCCGCCGGGAAGAATAAAATTCCCATCCAACACAATTGCCAGGGAAGTAAAACCTGATTGCAAGGAACGCCAGCCGGCAAATAAGGCGGTGTAATACAAATCTTCCAGATCATAACCGATTTCCCGGGAAAAGGAACGGGAATCCTCTTCAGGAAAAAGAAACGATTCCAGGGTGTGGCGCAGGTTTAAAAAAGGGTTGTGAAATCCCGGGAATTCAACCCACCCGGTTTTCCCGTTGTGACTCCCGTTTTCGCTCTTTGCTTTTACCCAGTTTCCCGTTGCCGGCAATCTTTTCTCCGTAATCCAATTTTTCCTTAAACCACCATTTGCCAGGGAGGAATTTACGAAAAGAATTCCCCAATTTCCCGGTAAAAAGAAAATTACCGTTTCACCCGCTTAATAAAAAAGCCCGACCGGAGCCGGGCATTCTTTTTCTATTCAAAACGAATTACAAGAACCGTTCAATAAATTCACTTCGCTCGAAAATCCCGTCCTCGCAAATAATTTTGTGCAGCATTTCCAGTGGAACTTCTTCGAAATACACATTGGAAACGGTGAGGTTTTCGGGGGGATTGGAAATAATCTCTTCCGGATCCTGAGAATGAAAACGGACCGGGTAAGTTCGTTTCAACAGAATTTTGTCCAGATCCGCGGCAATGTAAAAAGGTTTGTCCAATTCGTTGGCGACCATGGCAATCGCCGCCGTGCCGGTTTTGTTCACGAAGGTATTTTCCGTGATGCGGTCGGTACCGGTAAGAACGAAATGGGCGTCCTGCAAGGCACGGACAATATCGGCATCCGGAATCAGGCGGGTCTTGATGCCCGCTTCAGCCATTCGGCGCGCAAAGGCAGCGCCCTCCAACTTGGGACGGCTTTCCGTGCAAATCAACCGGAAACGCTTTTTCAATCGCCGGGCTTCCAATAAAATAGATTCCACCACCCGACTGGCGGAATGGGTGAACACAAGGTGGTGATCCAGAATCAGCCGGGCACCAAAGCGGGTAATTTTCTGTTGTTTTTCTTTTATTTCCTCCCGCATCTCCCGGATTCGCTGCAAGGTCATTTTCACAATATTTTCGATATTCCGCTCTTCTTTGGGAATGTTTTCGATGAATTCAATAACCTTGTGCGAACGGGAATAAATCAGAGCCATGAGTGGTTTGGCCCGAACCAGAGCGTTGCTCAGTTTCGATAACGATTGCAACAACTCGGTGCGATTCCGGTACAACCGGCGCTCAATAAAATCCTCGATTAAATCCAGGGCCTGATCGGCCAGGTCCATGGAACTGTGCACGGAATCGTTCCGAAGACGTTCAACATCCTCCCGCCAGTACTCTCTGTTCAGCTCTTCATTGCTGGACATTTTCTTCAATCCAATTTAAATAGTCAGAATTTCCTGTCAAAATGGGTAAGGCAATAATCTCTGGCACCTCGTAGGAGTGGAGCTCCTTAATCTGTTTCTCCAGGGCCTTCATGGCGCGGGCAGCCGTTTTAATAATCAGCAACAATTCGGCATCCTGCTGAATTTCGCCCTGCCAGCGGTAAATGGAGGTTAATCCCGGTACAATATTACAACAGGCTGCCAATTTTTCAGCAACCAGACTCCGGGCAATTTTTTCCGCCAGTTCCCGATTAGGAACGGTGCACAAAACAGTGTAATACGTTTTGTTATTCATAATGGTCAGTCAAATAATAATTTATTTTTTAAGAAAAAACAAGTGAATAATTTGCGGCTTACCAGAGCGCAGACGCCAACTCGCACTGGAAAGGATTCGCCCCACTTTTTCCCTCAGAGGGCGAATAAAAAAGTACCGGAGACGCTTAATAAAAAGCGTCTCCGGCATTTCAATACCGCTCTATTTCAGTCCGATTATCGGACATACAACAACTTCTGAACCTGCATTTGTTTCCCGGCTTTCAGGACGGCGAAATAGGTTCCAGAAGCGAGGGTCGGCTCCACATTCCAGCTAATTTCGTGGAAACCAGCACTCACTTTGCCGCTCAGCAGGGTTGCGACCTTTTGTCCGGCAATGTTGTAAATGGTCAGTTCAACTTTCGAATCGCGGGCCACATTGGCCGGGATCTCGAACCGGATGCGGGTGCTGGGATTGAACGGATTGGGATAGGCCGGCATTAACCGGAACTCATTGGCCACAGCAAGATGATCGCGGGAGTCGTTCAAGCCGGTCACCACCTGAATGTCTTCGGCATAGCGCGGTTCCAGCTTAAAGTTGCCGTAAGAATACCAGCCGATTCCTACCAGATTGTAAACCTGTCCGGAGTCGGGGGTAAATTTGACAAATTTGTCATCTACCCGGGCGGCACCGCTGCCGTCGTCCACTTCCCATTCTCCGTAACCCAGGTCGGGGTGAATACAGGTGGCATTTTCGAACTGGACAAATACTCCTTCGTAGGCTTCCACCGGGAATTCGCCGGTCGGAATCACCACCGGACCGGGCAGCGGTTTGCCACTGGCCAGCACCACGACATCGGCGGAACTGGCAGAGAGCTCGGTGTAGTTGTAATATTCCGCCACCTCACCGATCACTTCCACCGAGTCGCCCAGGGTAACCGCTGCGCTATCGCCTGTGTACACCCAGAGCCCATTCCAGGCGCCGGCGCTGTCCTGAATACTAAATCCGTACGAGGTTACAAATGTCACGATTCCGCTGGTTTTCACCGAATCCCCAACAAAAGGCGAATCGCCTTCGCCTCCGTCGGCGGTTTTCTGAATTTCGTAAATGGTGTGGTACTCGATCACCATGGGAGGCGCCGCTACCTCAATATCTTCCGCAAAGCGCGGCTCCAGCTTAAAGTTGCCGTAGGAGTACCAACCGATTCCCACCAGGTTGTACGACTGACCGGAATCGGGGGTGAATTTGTAAAATTTGTCGTCCACCCGGGCGGCACCGCTGCCGTC
>JAJRXE010000384.1 GCA_024276455.1 Calditrichota bacterium | reverse complement strand
CGGGTTGTTGTTTATTATTGCTGGTTCCTTGCAAACCACCGGCGCCATCGAACACCTCAGTCGTTTGGTTCTGGGAAATCGTCCGGCCAGCTATCCTCGCAAATTGCTCCGGCTGCTTTTTCCCGTTTCCGCCGCCTCGGCTTTCATGAACAATACGCCCCTGGTGGCTCTGTTCATTCCCACCACTCGCACCTGGGCCAGCAAATACGGGTTTCCCATTTCTAAATTTCTGATTCCCCTCTCTTACGCAGCCATTCTGGGCGGCATGTGTACCTTAATCGGCACCAGCACCAACCTCATCGTGCATGGTCTGCTGATCGAAAACGGGCTGCAGGGATTTTCTTTTTTCGAGATCACCCGAATCGGTTTGCCAGCGGCGATTGTGGGAATCCTTTTCATTAGTTTCATCGGATACCGGTTGCTGCCCCATCGGGGCGATCCCATTGTGGAGCTGGGCAAACGAACCCGGGAATTTGTGATTGAGCTGAAGGTGACCCGCAATTACGAGAATGTGGGCAAAACCATCGAAGAAGCCGGTTTACGGCATTTGAAGGGATTATTTCTTTTCCAGATTGAGCGGAACGGCAAAATCATTGCCCCGGCCAGCCCGGACGAACGCATTCAGGTGAACGACCGGCTTTTTTTCACCGGTTTGCCCAAAACCATCCTGGAGTTGCAACGCACGCCCGGCTTGCAGTTGATTAAAGATTCCTCCTTCGATCTCAAACAGTACGATTCGGAAAAAATCAAAACTTACGAAGCGGTTATTTCCGCCAGTTCGCCGCTGGTGGGGAAAAACGTGCGGGAAAGCAATTTCCGCAGCCGCTACAATGCGGTCATCATCGCCATTCACCGCAGCGGCGAGCGCATCCAGAAGAAAATCGGGGACATCGTGCTGCGCCCCGGCGACACCCTGTTGCTGTTGGCGGATCGGGATTTCCTGACCCGCTGGTACAATTCGCGCGACTTTTACCTGGTCACCAATACGGTGGAAATTCCTTCCCGCCCGCGCTGGAAAGCCGTCTTCGCGGTACTCACCGTGCTGACCATGGTGCTGCTGGTCAGTTTCAAGCTGCTGCCGCTGATTACCGCCGCCGGCCTGGCTGCCCTGGTGCTGATTCTTACCCGCTCCATTTCTCCCTCGGACGCCAAAGAGATGATCGATTGGAAAGTGCTGGTAATCATCGGTTCTGCCATTGGCATCGCTCACGGAATTAACAACTCCGGTTTGGCCGACGTGGTGGCACAGGGAATCATTCGGTTGGGAGCTTCCTGGGGAGCGCTGGGGGTGCTGGTGGCCATTTACGTTCTGACCAGTTTGTACAACACCATCATTACCAGCAATGCCACCGCAGCGTTGATTTTTCCCATTGCCTTTTCCGCCTCGCTGAAACTGGGGGTCGATCCCCATGCCTTTGCCCTGGCCGTGGCCATTGCCGCCGCCGCCAGCTTTGCCACTCCCATCAGTTACCAGACCAATCTGATGGTGTACGGTCCCGGCGGTTACAGGTTCTCTGACTATTTAAAAATCGGGGTGCCCCTGCAAATCCTGGTGGGCGTCATTGCCCTGACGGCGCTCTGGTGGTTCTATTTTTAGTCGCTTGCCTGGCCGGGAAAATGGCAAGAGTTTAAAAAATCCGGAATATGAAATTTTTCTCTTCCCCCCTCTTGCGAAAAAGGAAAATTTTTTTAAATTGGGAAGAAGGCGGGTTGGGAGAAGGGAAAATGAACGGGGTAGATGATGGGACGGAAATCTCGCCGCTTGATCCGCAAAATTCGCAAAAAATATCAACGGGAAGCCCTGTTTCGCTGGTTGGTGCGCCTGATTTTGCTGCTACCCATGGGCTGTAGTGTGGGCGATTTGCTGGTGTACCACAATCTCTTTTCCATCGCCCTGCCGGTGGTGGTCATCACCCTCATCATTTTCATCTATCTGGAAGTCCCGCTTTAAATGGCATGATGGCACCCGGATAACACGGATGACACGGATAAACACGGAATCAGGTCTAATTTTACCGGGAAAATATATTCGTGTAATTCGGGCCAATTCGTGGGTAAACATAAAGCGACTCTGGCGAGTCGCTTTACAGTAAAGCCAGACGCCCGTCTGGCTTGGTTCCCTGGAGGAGGTAATGTGATGAACAAGCGACTCTGGCGAGTCGCTTTACGGTAAAGCCAGCCGCCCGTCTGGCTTGGTTCCTTGTAGAAGGCACTGTTAGCAAGCAGCGACTCTGGCGAGTCGCTTTACATGCGTTTCCCAACCATGGACAGATAACTGGTTCAAATGGTGTCTTTCGTGAAAATTCGTGTCAAGAATGAAGCGATTCAACGAATCGCTTTACGTGTGTTTCGGGGGTGTTGCATTACGGGTGGGATGAAGACGGAAATAATTCTTTCGCAAAATAATCCAAAAAATACTTTTATCATCCCGGCCGGTCGCATAAATTTATAGCCTTCGGAGGAGGTAAAATCGAGGTGCACACAACCGGAAAAATTTTCCGGTTAAATTAAATTCGGGGCTAAAGTTTTCGTTTGCGGCGACGATAAATTCATATCTGAACAGCAGGTTACCAGGATGGTCTTTGAAAATCCAGGGAGTGGGAAAAAGAGATGGTTGGCGAGGGTGATTGGATTTAAAGCGAGGTATGACATTGGAAGCGGAACACATGCACGTCGTAATCCCGACCTTGGTTTTTGAAGATAGGTTTTATTCAAACTCAAAAAAAACCTTTCGTATTATTGATTCGAAACATAACCGATGGCCTTGAGGTAGTCCGTGACATGCGGAGCAGAAACATCCTTCTCTGCTGCCGGGTCAACACGGAAGGGAAATTTTAGCTGATTCTACTGCCGGGATCGCGCTAAAATTAAACGCAGAACTTTATCATCACATTTACAACATCTTTTCTTGCCCCTGAGGTTGCAGGTGTCCCCTCATACGGACATCCTGTAAGTGACGGGGCGGAGCAATGCCTGGCGGACGTCGTTGATCCATCCCTGGATGAAATTGGAAACTTGAAACTTTCCCGATAAAAACACAAACGTCCTGTTTGTAAATCGGGATGAAATCGTCCCCGATTTCAGAAACTGGAAATTGGATATTGGACAGAAGCAACAAGGCTTGTCATTTGTAGTCATTTTTTGTTTCGATATTGGGATTTGGAATTTGGGATTGGAAACGTGACCATTTAAGATGCAAACGTCATTCTGAGTCTCCATTTATGGAGGCGAAGAATCTATCTGGAAGAGAAGGTGACGGCACAGGGTGGTTTATTGGTCCGCCGGATCCGTTTCGGAAGATTTTTCCTCTGCACTCTCTGCGGTAAAATTCGCAATTAGGGTAAT
>JAJRXE010000026.1 GCA_024276455.1 Calditrichota bacterium | reverse complement strand
CGATCCGCCGGATGATGTGTTTCGGGTAGGAGAAATTGTTGTATTAAATTCCAGCAAACAGGCACCAAATTCCAGATAAATTTCCCCAATGCTATTTCGGACTAAAGTCCGGGGGGTTAGAGAAGGGCTTTTTCTAATCCCCGGGATAAATCCCGGTGCAATTAAATTCTGGAAACAATCGATTAAACCTACAAACACATCTTAAAATCTAATCCGGGATTTTGTGAGGTTAGCTCGCCGGGTTGCGACAGGCGACGGGACGAAAAACGCCCTTTTTCTGTCACAACTTGTGGATTCCTACGAATGAAACGGATAAGCCGTCTCGCCGACTCAGACCACCTTGTCCGGCGAAGGGCACCACTCCCGAAACGGGCACTCCCCGCACTTCGGTTTGCGGGCCTGGCAGATGTGCCGACCAAACAAAATCAGGGCGTTGCTGAACCAGGTCCATTTTTCCTGTGGCACCAGCGCCATGAGTTCCTGCTCAATTTTATCCACGTTTTTCTTCTCGCGGGTGAGTTCCAGCCGCTGCACCACCCGACGCACGTGGGTGTCCACCGCAATTCCCAGATTCAGGCCGTAGGCATTTCCCAGCACCATGGCGGCAGTCTTGCGGCCCACGCCAGGGAGTTTGGTGATCTGGTTGATATCGCGGGGAATTTCGCCGCCGAATTCTCGCATCAGCTTGTGGCAACATTCCCGCAACGCTCTGGCTTTATTACGGTAAAATCCGGTGGGACGAATATCCTCTTCCAGCTCCTCCACCGGCACGTTTAGAAAATCCTGCGGCGAGCGGTACTTTTCGAAGAGTTTTTCAGTCACTCGGTTAACCCGTTCGTCCGTGCACTGGGCGGAGAGAATGACCGCCACCAGCAGTTCAAAGGCACTCCGGTAGCGCAGCGCCAGGGGTGCCTCGGGATAAAGTTTTTCCAGTTCCTGGATTACGATTTTTATTTTTTCTTCTTGTTTCATGGTACATTCCCGGATTTGTGTTCCGAAGGAAATTACGAAATTCCGGTTAAATTCCCAAATTTTAAATAGGCATTTTCCCAATGTATCGCCAATCCCCAACCAATGAACCCCTTTTCTTTTCTCAACTATTTCACTTTTGGGAAGAATTTTTCTCATTTTTTTCTAAATTTCAATAAATGCTGTTCGGTCTGGAATCGTAATAAAGGTGAAAATGGAGCGAATGGATTCAAAAGTGGATGTGGCTGCCTTAAAACGCGGCGAAGCATCGGCCTTTCGTCAGTTAGCAGAAAAATTTGGGGAGGCGTCTTTGCGTATCGCCTATCAGTACACCGGAAATCGAGACGAAGCCTGGGACATTGTGCAGGAAACGCTCTTGAAGGTGTTCCAGCGGATCCACCAATTTCAGGACGGTCAGCCCTTTGCTCCCTGGTATTTTCGAATTCTCACGAATACCTGCCGGGACTGGAAACGGAACTTTTTTCGTCGCCGGTGCCGCTCCCTGGAAGGGGTTCAGGACACTTTATCGCAACCGACCGCCGAAACCGCCGCCCCGATTACCTGGATTCAAAAACAAATCAAAAAAATGCCTGCGAAAATGCGTATGGTGTTCATCCTGCACTACCAGGAAGAGTTCTCTGTAAACGAAATTGCTGAAATCCTGGGGATATCCGTAAACACCGTGCGGGTGCAGTTGATGAAAGGGCGCCAATTTTTGAGGGAATTTTACGAAAAACATCGCGAGGAAATAGATCATGACCTGTAAAGATGTCCAGAGCCAATTGGCCAACCGTTTCGACCGGGACGCGCTTTCCACGCTTCCGGTGGAGGTGACCGCCCACCTGCAGTCCTGTGCAACCTGTCAGCGCTACCTGGAACAACTGGAGCAACTGGACCGGGGTATCCGGCAGTTGCGCGAGGTGAAAGCGGACGGACGGATTTCCACCGAAGAACTTCAGAAACTGGCCGATTTTGCCCGGGAAAAACAATTCGCTTCCCAGCGAAGACCGGCGCTCTGGCAGCGAGCTGTTCTGGTAGCGGCCGCCGCTATTCTTATTGCCCTTGGTTCATTTCTGTTTCCCAAATTGACCCATTCACCGGCTCCGAGAAATCCGGAGCTCTACCTGCATTCGCTGGAATCGCAGCCGGAAGCCACCGCTACCATCGTATTCCAGAGCGAGAACGAGCAAAGACCAGTCATCATCTGGATTAATTAATTCGAAACACAAAAGGAGGTGAAAATATGCGGTGTTTAACATATTGGCTGTCCCTTCTTCTGGTACTGCTTCTATTTTCTTGCCAGAACAAAAAGCAGGGGGAAGTCCACCTG
>JAJRXE010000383.1 GCA_024276455.1 Calditrichota bacterium | reverse complement strand
TTACCGGGAAAATATATTCGTGTAATTCGGGCCAATTCGTGGGTAAACATAAAGCGACTCTGGCGAGTCGCTTTACAGTAAAGCCAGACGCCTGTCTGGCTTAATTTTTTCTGGCGAGGTCGCGACGTGTAAAGCCAGACGCTCGTCTGGCTTAGTTCCTTGGAGGAGGTAATGTGATGAACAAGCGACTCTGGCGAGTCGCTTTACTTTTATAATCTTTTAGTCTCATTCGTGCATATTTGTGCCAATCCGTGGGCAAAAATTACTTTCGCGCTTTTCGTGTGTTTCGCGGGCTAGGTTTCCCATCCCCCGAAAAAATCCAAATTCTAATTTCCAATTCCCCCATCGCGTTGGTATATTTCGTTTTGGATGTAAGGGCTGTATCTTAGACCATATTAGACCGGAGGGGAAATGAAAAATTTTGCCATCATCGGAGTGGCTGGCTACATTGCCCCCCGCCATCTTCAGGCCATCCGCGATACCGGGAATCGCCTGGTGTGTGCGCTGGACAAGAGTGATTCGGTGGGCATTCTGGATCGATATTTTGAAGAGGTGGATTTCTTTACCGAGTTCGAACGCTTCGACCGCCATGTGGAGAAATTGCGGCGCAGCGATCCGGAACGGCGTATCCATTACGTGAGCATCTGTTCGCCCAACTACCTGCACGATGCGCACATCCGTTTTGCCCTGCGGGTGGGTGCCGACGCCATCTGCGAGAAACCCCTGGTACTGAATCCCTGGAACTGCGATGCCTTGGAAGATATGGAACGCGACAGCGGACAGCGGGTGTACAATGTCCTGCAGTTGCGGGTGCATCCGGCTATCCTGGCGCTAAAAGAAAAAGTGGAACGGGAGAAAAAATCCCGCCGCTACAGCATTGATTTAACCTATATTACCGGCCGGGGAAACTGGTACTTCTTCTCCTGGAAGGGGGACCTGGCCAAATCCGGCGGCATTGCCACCAATATCGGGATTCATTTCTTCGACATGCTGCTCTGGATTTTCGGCGCGGTGGAAAGGTTCGAGGTGCATTACACCGATCAGAAAAAAGCGGCCGGTTTCCTGCAATTGAAACGGGCCGATGTGCGCTGGTATCTTTCCCTGGACCGGGCGGATCTGCCGGCTGAGGTGCGACAAGAGGGCAAAACCACCTACCGTTCCATTACCGTGGATGGAGAAGAAGTGGAGTTCTCCGGCGGCTTCACCGATCTGCACACCGTGGTGTATCGGGACATTCTGGCGGGGCGGGGCTACGGCATCCGGGATGCCCGACCTTCCATTGAGCTGTGCTACCGAATCCGCCACGCCAAACCCACGATGGGCAGTGAGAGAGAAGTGCATCCGTTTCTAAAAAAATGATATGAATCACCGCAAAATTCGTTGAATAGGCGCAGAGAAACAAAGGAAAGTGAAATATAAACACAACTATTTTGCCGATTGGTTTTCGATAGTTCATACAAAAAGAATAGCGAGGTAAAATTCCAAATCCCAAATTCCAAATAACAAATAGTAACCAAACTACAATGACCGAAACTCGTAATGAATTCTGGATGGTCAGGGAAGATAGATTCATTTATGATTTGGAGGAAAGGACATATCAGTTTGCTCTCTCCGTGAGAAAATTTGTGAAAATGTTGCCGAGAACATCTGCAAATTTGGAAGATAGCCGGCAACTAATTAAATCATCCGGCTCAGTTGGAGCAAATTATATTGAAGCAAATGAGGCGTTAAGCAAAAAAGATTTCCTGATGCGAATAAAAATAAGCCGGAAGGAATCTAAGGAAAGTATTTATTGGTTAAAATTACTTCGTGATAATAATGACTTGCAATACCACCAGGAGGCTAATCAGTTAATCCAGGAAGCAACCGAATTAAAAAAAATATTTTCTTCCATTATCGAAAAATGTAAATAAACTGGAAACTGGATACCGGATACAAGATACTCGGTATTGGAGATTGCTTTTGTTTTGATCATTGAGATTTCGAATTTCGAATTTATTTGAGATTTGTTTTTTGGAATTTGGAATTTAAGATTTGGTGCTTGGAATTTAAAAAACTTTCCTTGCTTTGAAATTGAATTTTACCTGGATCGTTAGAAAATTAATTCGGAGAGGAAAAGGTGAAACTCAGTATTATCATTCCGGCTTATAACGAAGTGAAAACTTTGCGGGAAATTTTACAGGCGGTGCGTGAGGTGGACTTATCTTCTCTGGAAGTGGAGAAGGAGATTGTGGTGGTGGACGATTGTTCCACCGACGGTACCGGCGAGCTGGCGGAGGAACTACGGCGGGAAGGACTCATCGATGTGCTGGAACGGCATCGGGTCAATCGGGGGAAAGGGGCGGCCCTGCGCACCGGGTTCCAGGCGGCCAGCGGCGAAATCATCCTGATCCAGGACGCCGATCTGGAATACGATCCCCGCGATTACCCTCGTCTTCTCAAACCCATCCTGGAGGGCAAAGCGGAGGTGGTGTACGGCTCCCGCTTCTGGGGCGGCGATTCCCACCGGGTGCTTTACTTCTGGCACTATATGGGCAATAAATTCCTCACTTTTCTCTCCAACCTCTTCACCGATTTAAATCTTACCGATATGGAGGTGTGCTATAAAGTGTTCAAAGCCGAGGTGTTGAAGGAGATTACCATCGAAGAAGATCGCTTCGGTTTCGAGCCGGAAATTACCGCCAAGGTGGCTCGTCTGGCCCGCCAAAACAATTACCGCATTTACGAAGTGGGCATCTCTTACAGTGGCCGCACCTATGCGGAAGGGAAAAAAATTAACTGGCGGGATGGGCTGTGGGCGCTGTGGTGCATCCTGAAGTACAACCTGCGGGGATACTGAAGAAATCCCCAATTCCAAAAAAACAAATAACAAACAATAATCAAATTCCAAATATCAATCACCCAAACTGGACACTGGATGCTGGTTGCCTGGATAAAAACGTAAGATATTCTGTATCCATTTGTTGGGGAAGCCGGAAGGAAAATAACCGGGTAAATGCATTCGCTGCCATTTCGAGCGAAAGCGAGAAATCTGTTCACCTGGATCTTTCCTTTTTAGGTCATTCCGGCCGAAGTGCCGGAATCTTTATTTATGCTGCTCTAGCCTGGAGTTTTAGAAAAATAAAAAATATTTTTGTTTCGGTCGATGTAAATTCGAATTTTGTCCGGCCTTCGCCAGATCCGGCTTTGACGGAGAAATTACTTGTTATTGGGAATTTTTAGTAAGCTTTGTGCCTTCTTGGCATTCTCTGTCCTGAAAGGGGCTCCCTATGGGAGTGGTAAGAAAAAATTAATTAAACGCAAAGATCGTAAAGGAGGCGCAGAGAAACGTAAAGAAAAATTGTAAATTTTTTTAGGAATTGACAATTCTTCAATTTTCAATTTTCAATCTTTCAACGAACTCTTCTTCATAAAGTTTATAGTAAGGTAAAAATCTTATCAAGGTATTTTCTATATTAATCTCGTTTTGGTAATCCAGGTTTATGACATAAGCTCTTTCGGGACGATAGGTTGTAATAAAATTACGATAACCGCGGCTAATGGTGTCTTTTTTTAAGCGGGAAAATTTTACCTCGAACGGTACCAAGCGATCTCCGAAACGAACGATAAAATCCACTTCCGAACCGTCGGCAGTTCGCCAGTACTGAATGGTCACAAAATGAAATCGTAAAACATCCTGGAGGATTAAAAAGACAAAATTTTGAAATAACCGCCCGCTTTGCCCCGGAAACGGTTCCTGCCCAAAGCGATGCTGGGCAAAATTAAGGAGACCAAGATCTGAGAAATATAGTACAGGCGATTTACGCAATTCCTTCCGCATATTTCGAAAATAAGGCGACAGCCGTTTGATGATGAAGGTGTGCTCCGCATACCAGAGGTATTTTTTTAAGGTTGGAAGCGAAATCCCGACATCGGCTGAGAGGTTCGAATAATTCAGGATCGAACCACACCCCTGGGCCAGAAATTGAATCAAGCGGGTAAACAGCTCGGGACGATCGATCCGGAGTAAGAAGGCGATATCCCTTTTCAAATAACTGTCATAAATTTCATTGATTAATAAAAATTTTTCTTCTTTGCGAGGTTCGAGGACGATGCGAGGATATCCCCCGTAAGCCAGATATTCCTCCATCAACAGATGGGTCGTATCCTTTTCCAAGTCAAAAAAATCCCCCAGGGTGGATTCGTATTTGTAAGCGGTCCGGTAGTTCACAAATTCGCGAAAAGTAATGGTCGATAATTCGAAAACCCGTTTTCGGCCGGTGAGCGACTCATGGATTTTTTCCTTCAATTCCATACTTCCGGAACCGGAAACGATCAATTTATAAGGAAGATTCAAATCGTAGAGGCCTTTTAAAAACAGGCCGGCGTTTTCTTTACGCTGAATTTCATCGATAAAGATAAATCCTCTCTGACCTCCCAATTCCAAGCGGATTTTTTGCAAGAGACGCTGTTGGGATTGAAAGTAGTTGAAATCGCTTTCCAGGTCCAGGTTGAAGTAAAGGGTCGGCTGATTGCTGCGTTGCAGGATTTTGCGGATTTCATTCATCAGGGTGGTTTTGCCCACCTGACGGGCGCCGGTGATCAGGGTAATTTCCCGGGCGGAGAGGTGATCCAGGATGGCGGGTAAAATGGTTCTTTTAATAAAAGTCATTTCAAATAACACGATAATTTTTAAATCGAATATAACATATTATCGTCTAAAAAGCAAAAAGTAAACGGGAAAATTCATGGCGAAGCCATCATTTGGGAGAAACTGGAAACTGGAAATTTGAATCCGCCCTCACCTCATTGCCGATCGCCAATTGAATAAGCAGTCAAATACCGCATTCATTCGTGTTACGGTAAAGCCAGACGCCGGTCTGGCTTAGTTCCTTGTAGGAGGCACTGTTAGCAAGCAGCGACTCTGGCGAGTCGCTTTACGGTTAGGCCAGCCGCCAGTCTGGCTTAATTTTTTCTGGCGAGGTTGCGACGTGTAAAGCCATACGCCGGTCTGGCTTAGTTCCTTGTAGAAGGCACTGTTAGCAAGCAGCGACTCTGGCGAGTCGCTTTACGGTTAGGCCAGCCGCCCGTCTGGCTTAATTTTTCCTGGCGAGGTCGCGACATGTAAAGCCAGCCGCCGGTCTGGCTTGG
>JAJRXE010000382.1 GCA_024276455.1 Calditrichota bacterium | reverse complement strand
GGTGAGAATTACCCTGTTTGCTGCGGACCTCGGTTCGGTTCATCCCCAGTTTTCGATCCAGACGCTCTACAATATTTTGCGGCTCCAGCGGGCGGGTGAAACTGGGCCAGCCAGTGCCCGAATCGAATTTGTCGCGGGAACTGAACAGCGGTTCGCTGGATACCACGTCCACGTAAATCCCTTCCCGGTGATTGTTCCAGTACTCATTTTGAAAAGGCGGTTCGGTTTCGGCCTATTGAGTGACCCGGAATTGGAGAGGAGTCAATTTCTGCTCCAATTGTTCTCTGGAAGATGGGTTCAGGGAAGAGGAGGGCGTTTTCTTTTTCCCCCAGATTTTTTCCAGAAATTCATCCCGCCCGGAACCGGAGCGGTAACGTAAATACTGATCGAAATTTTTCTCGAAGAAATCTTGATGGTATTCTTCGGCCGGGTAGAATTTGCTTGCCGGAAGAATCCGGGTTACGATGGGTTTTTCAAATATCCCGGATTGGCTCAGCTTGTAACGAGAGGCCTCCGCCGCTTTTTTCTGCCTTGCATTGTGGTAGAAAATGGCGGAGCGATACTGGGATCCCCGGTCCACGAACGAACCGCCAGCGTCGGTCGGATCGAATTGCTGCCAGAAAAAAATCCAGGAGTTCTTCATATGAGATTTGCTCCGGATCGTAAATGACCCGGACGGCTTCCAGGTGACCGGTCGTTCCGCTGGACACCTCTTCGTAGGTGGGATTGGGGGTATGCCCGCCCGTGTAGCCGGAAATGACTTCCTGAACGCCCTCCAGATGTTGAAACGCCGCTTCAATGCACCAGAAACAACCGGCGGCAAAAGTTGCTTCCTCCCAATTTTTGTTTTGGGAATTGGTCGAATGAACAAGGTTCAGCAATATGATCAGCGCAATTATGAATATGAAAGTGGAATGGATTTTTCTCATGGCTCTGTTCCTTTCCTGTTTACAAAGTTGAATATTGAAATGCCGGGTTAACGAGCGGGGATGTTTTAGACAGACATCCCCGTTCGGGTGGAACACTTGACATTGAATCAATTTAAATCATCGAACTTACTGGGAAACGGCTGATCTGCTTTACTAATTGGGTTATCTTCTTTCGATGGTGACCCGAATCACGTCCGAAACATCTGGATAGGAAAACATGTCGTTTACCAGCCGGACGGTGCCGTTTTCTGTCGTTCCGGTATTGGGAGCTGCCTGACGGGGCGGCTGATTTAACCCGATGCCGGGAAGCTCATTCACTTCTGTTCCGGCGTCCCAGAGCATGATCTGGTTGGTCACATTTCCGGTTACAGCGCTGCCGTCGGAATTGTAGAGCGGGATGCCCATGGCGGCGGGAGCAAAAAACAGATCGTTGCTCTGAACCAGCATGGTGGCGAAGGAAAGATAGGCTCCGGAGGATGCTTCAAATTCGAATTCGTAACGGGCGCCAGGCGGCAATGGTCCGGGCATGCTGCTTCCTGCCGGGGTGTTAAACACGCCAACATAAGAAATGCCACTCTGATTTTTCAGATTGCCAACCAGGGTTCCGGGATCGCCATCTTCCGCCAGGGCTTCCAGACCCTGACCGCGATCCATTTCACCCGCCGTAAAGAGGGGGTCTGAGGTAGTGTGAATGGCAAATACACCAGGTGCCAATAGCTGAGTAATTCCTGTTTCGGCTGTTAGGGCGGCTGCCAGAACAGAGGGATTGCCGTCTTCGGCTAGAGCCTCCAGACCTTGCTGGCGGTCAGGTGCTCCCCGGGTAAATAGCGGTTCGTCTGTCGTGTGGACTACCCAGACACCAGGCGCCAGAGGCACTGACAGCGACATGCCTGTAGAGGTCGTAAGGGTGCTGGCTTGGGAGACATTTTCGATCCGTACCGTAAATCCAGTCGCTGAAGTAGAAGTAATGGTTACTTTGATGACCTCATTCACCGCCGGTAAATTTGCAAAATCATTGGTTGCCTCCCGTACAGTATTGTTGGGATCAGCAGACCCGTTATTGGGGGCGGCTTGACGGGGAGGCTGGTCTTCCCCCACACCGGGTTCCTGGTTAATCTCCGTACCGGCATCCCACAATTTAATCTGGGCAGTCACATCACCACTGACTGGCATATTATTGTTGTCGAATAAAGGAATGCCCGCTTCGTCCGGTGCGTAAAACAGATCATTGGAGTGGACAAACATGGTCGCAAAAGAGAGTCTGGAGCCGGGAGCGGCATGAAAACTAAATTCGTAAGCCTGACCGGGACCAATGGGTGCCGGACTATTACTGCCGACCGGAGTATTGAAAACGCCACTGGCGGGAAACATCTTTGGCATGGAGATGTTTTCGATGGTTACCTTAAACCGCGTTTTCATCTCCGGTTCGGTCGAGTTCTTTTTGTCGCAACTCAACATGAATAAAAACATTAATCCGCTTGCTATAGCTAAAAATTTGTAAATCATGAGAACTCCTCCTGTGTTTTGGTTAATGGTATTGTTAATCTGACCGCAAGGAAAATAGGGAATGGAGTTCACAAAACTATCACAGAAGGATAAAGAAAGAATAAATTTCGACCTAAATCGAAATTTGCAGTAAAAGGAGGGATGTTCTCTTTACCTGGAAAGCAAATTTTTTCCAGCCTCAGTATCTTTAAAATAGCAAGTGGAGCGGATTTCGACGGTTGCCTCTTTGGGGAGAATCTTGAAAAACAGTTCTGTCTCTTTGAAGGAAAATGATTGGACATTAGTTTTTTGACAAGGTCAATCCCGGTCGATTCTGGATTGTCGAATCAAGCAACCGGCAAATCGAAGGAAAAAGTAGTACCGCGATTGAGCTCGCTGGTAACCGAAATCGAACTGCCGTGGGCTTCGATAATTTTATTGGCAATCGCCAGTCCCAGGCCGGTACTGTTTCGTTGGCCGGAAGGTTTTTTCTTCCCTTTGTAAAAACGGTCGAAAATGTGGGGAATCTCCTCCGGTGGAATCCCACTGCCAGAATCACTGATAATGGTTCGAATTCTACTGTTGTGGCGCTGCACTTCTATCCGGATGGTCCCCTCGGGTGGGGTGTAGTCGATAGCATTTTCAATCAGGTTGGACATGGCCCGTTCAATCATGCCAATATCGGCATTCACCACTGGAAGGTGCGGTTGTAACCGGGTTTCCAGCTTCACCTGTTTCCTTTGCGCCTGGTCGTGAAATTTCATTGCCACGTCCTGGGCTAATTCCGCCAGTGAAAATGGTTCTGGTTGAGGGGCGATTTGTTTCGCTTCCAGCTTGGAGAGTTCAAACAATTCGTAAACCAATCGATTGAGCATCTCGGTGTTTTTCAGAATGATTTTTAAATACCGTTCGCGTTCTTCCGAAGTTAGTGTCCCGTTTGATTCTTTGATTAGAATGGTTTCCAGATATCCCTGGATGGATGCCAGCGGGGTACGCAGATCGTGGGAGACGTTGGCAATCAGTTCGCGCCGCAGATCATCTTTCTGGCGCAATGCTTCGGTTTTGGCCACCACGGCATCCGCCAATTGGTTAAATGAGTGGGCCAGCTGTCCAATTTCGTCCCGGCTGGTCACCGGAATCCTTTGCTGGAAGTCGCCTTGCTGGAAGCGCTTTACCACTGTGGACAGGGAGTGAATTCGTCTCGTTAGCAGGGCAAATAAGATGAGTCCGATCATCCCCGCTCCCAGCACGGAGAACGATAGCCCTTTTACAATGGTCTTTAGCAAATAGCTTTCCCGCAGCATGGATGCGGCGGTTTCGTATTGTTCACCTCCGATGATGATGTACAAATAGCCGTTGCCTTGATTCCCCAGACGGATGGGTGCAATCGAAAAAGGTTTTTTCCGGCCGGGATTACGGGGATCGTCCCCCAGAACCGGAACGTGGTCAGCATGATTCAAAAATTGGCGAATGGGAGCGAGATGGACCTGCTTGGCCTGTACTTTTTTGCCCAGCTCAGCGAAGTAAGCCAAGATGCGACCATTCTCGTCCAAAACATAGATCTCGACCTTGGGATTCATTACCATCATGTAGTGAATGCGTTCCCCGATTTTCCCGAAATCCAGTTCCTCTGACAGCAACGGTTTTAATTCGCCCGCCATGTCCTGAGCCAGATTAAAATTGAGTCGCTGGTCCACTTCACGAATAAATTGAGAGGCGGAGTTCATGGTGAGAAATATCTGGGTGATTCCCAGAATTAGCAATAAGAGTAGAAAAACCACCGATAATTTGACATAAAATGACCGAAAAACGTTTCTCATGTTTCCAACTCCTCCGGTTCTACGAAGCGGTATCCCACCCCCCATACGGTGCGGATGAAAAATGGATTGGCGGGGTCTTTTTCTATTTTGTTGCGCAGGCGATTAATGTGAGAATTTACCGTGTGATCATATCCAGCGAACTGATATCCCCAGATCAGGTCAAGCAGTTCCTGGCGGCTAAAGGCGCGGCCGGGTTTGCGGGCAAACAGAGAGAGTAGTTCAAATTCCTTGACGGTCAGTTCAATCGGCTTACCTGCCAACAGTACCCGGCGTTTTTCCAGATCAATAAGCAGATCGCCGTATCGTAACTGTTCATCCTGCTTTTCGTTGGCCTCTTTCTCCCCATTCATTTCCATCCGCCGCATAAGGGCCTTAATGCGGGCAAGGAGTTCCGCAATGCTGAATGGTTTCGTTAAATAATCATCCGCTCCCAGTTCCAACCCCAGTACCTTGTCGATCTCTTCCGATTTGGCAGTAAGCATAAGAATTGGAAGATTATTCTGTTGAGCACGGAGGGCTTTACACACTTCCAGACCGTTCATTTCCGGTAACATCAGATCCAAAATGATCAAAACATATTCTCCGGAGAGCGCCCGTTGCAATCCCGTTTTTCCATCACCGGCCCGGTCCAATTCATATCCCAGATCCCTGAGATGGATTTCAACCAGATCGGCAATGTTCGGATCGTCTTCGATAATGAGAACTTTTTTCATCTTTGCATAACCTTGTTGTCAAATGGCTTTCGTTACTCCCTGGAAATGGACTTGTATTACCAGAGTTTTGAACAAATATACATTTTTCGATGCGCGAATTCATCACAAAAGTATTACAAATGCTTTTTTGCGCCTGGAAAACCAGAATTAATTTCTGATTACGCTTTGCAGAGAAATCTAAAAAGCAGATTTTGGAGGAAAGCGTTCTTCAGATTGGAATGGTTTGAATCCCGAGAGTTGGACACTTAAATAATTAAGATTCTCATTTGCTGTTTGCACTGTTGGGGGCAATCTGTTAATTTCGGGGGGGAGAAAGTTGGGAGAGAGCAAGTGTGGCAATCGAGAAACGAAATAAAAAAGGAGTATTCCCCATGGCTCAAACGTTGATTGAAAAAATCGCCCAGCGTTTCGCAGTGGATTTGGAATCCGGTCACGAAGTGCACAGTGGCGATTACCTGACCATCCGTCCGGCCCATGTGATGACTCACGACAACACCGGTGCGGTGATTCCCAAATTCAAAAAAATCGGCGCCCAAAAAATGGCCAATCCCCGCCAGCCGGTGTTTGCCCTGGACCACAATGTGCAGGACAAAAGTGAAAAGAACCTCCAGAAATATGCTAAAATTGAGGCATTTGCTCGGGAAATGGGGGTGGATTTTTACCCGGCGGGTCGGGGCATTGGACACCAGATTATGTGCGAAGAAGGCTACGCCTGGCCCGGTACCATGGTGGTGGCATCGGACAGTCATTCCAACATGTACGGCGGGTTGGGGTGTCTGGGGACGCCCATTGTGCGCACCGACGCGGCGGCCATCTGGGCAACTGGAGTTACCTGGTGGCAGGTGCCACCGGTGGCAAAGGTTGAGTTGACAGGAAAACTCCGTCCCGGTGTAACCGGAAAGGATCTGATCATTGCTCTGTGCGGCTATTTCAATCACGACGAGGTGTTGAACCATGCCATTGAGTTCGTGGGAGAAGGGGTGGCCAGCCTGAGTGTCGATCAGCGGTTGACCATTGCCAACATGACCACCGAGTGGGGTGCCCTGGCGGGAGTTTTTCCCATTGACGAGCGCACCCTGCAGTGGCTGCGGGATCGGATCGCCTTTGTGAAAAAGCGCGGTCCGGCGGGTGTGCCCTCGGATGCGGACGGCAATGGGCAGCATCCCCGCTTGAACGAGCAGCGGCTGGCGGAGCTGGAAGCTCAGCTGGATTCTCTGCAGGCCGATCCGGACGCGTTTTATGCCCGTGAGTTAGTGATCGATCTGGATTCCATTCAGCCCTACGTGGCTGGTCCGGACACGGTGAAGGTGATGGCTCCGGTGAGTTCCCTCCGAAAACGGAATGTGAAAATTGACAAGGCCTACCTGGTTTCCTGCGTGAACAGCCGGCTGGAAGACATCGCCGCCGCGGCGGAGGTGGTCCGGGGCAAAAAAGTAGCCCCTCATGTGAAGTTCTACATTGCCGCGGCCTCCAGCGAGGTGCAGGCGGCGGCAGAAGAAAAGGGCTACTGGCAAACCTTGCTGGACGCCGGAGCGATTCCCTTACCGCCCGGATGCGGTCCCTGTATTGGTCTGGGCGAGGGGCTGCTGGAGGACGGTGAAGTGGGAATTTCCGCTACTAACCGCAACTTCAAGGGACGCATGGGCTCGCCCAACGCCAAAGCGTACCTGGCCTCGCCGGCAGTGGTGGCGGCATCGGCCATTGCCGGGAAAATTGATTATCCCAGCGACTGGGCGGAGGTGCCAATTCACGGGAAAATGAAGGTTAATCCTCGTCCGGAAACGACTGCGGCAACGGTCAAGATTTTAGCGGATTTTCCAGCCCGCATTTCCGGGGAGCTGATCTTCTGTCCCCAGGACAATCTGAACACCGATGGCATCTACCCCGGTAAGTACACCTACATCGACGATTTTACACCCGAACAGCAGGCGCAGGTAGCCATGGAAAATTACGATCCGGAATTCCAGCAACTGGTAAAAGAAGGCGATCTTCTGGTGGGCGGATTCAATTTCGGCACGGGAAGTTCCCGCGAACAGGCCGCCACGGCGCTCAAGTACCGGGGCATTCAACTGGTCATTGCGGGGTCGTTCAGCGAAACCTACAAGCGCAATGCTCTGAACAACGGTTTCCTGGTGCTGGAAGTGCCGGAATTGGTGAAAAAATTGAAAAAGCGTTTCGGGACCGAGAAACTCACCGTTCGCACCGGCATTGTGGCCCACATCGATTTTGCTCGCTCGCTCATTGAAGCGGACGGTGAAACCTACCCGATTAGTCCGGTAGGTGTGGCCGCGCAGGAACTGATTGTTGCCGGTGGACTGGAGAACTGGGTGAAGCACCAGCTAAGCTGATTACTATTCGGTTCACAGAAAATTGGGAGAGGGTTTGAGCAATACGGTTGTTCTTGAGGAGAGATCCAACGAGCCGGCGAAAGGACGAGGGGTGAATTCCCGGTTTTTCGAGTTTTCCCGGAGGGATCCCTGCGGGAGAGGCTTCCAGTTTTACGTTTCAAAAGCCTTTTACCAAAGGTGGAATGCACAGGATTGACTGGATTAATAGGTAGCAATTTATGAACAAATCAAAAGGAAAATTCCAGGCGGTCATTTTCGATATGGACGGCCTGATGCTGGACACCGAGAAGATGGCCTGGGAATCCTGGAAACGGGCCTGCCGGGATTTCGGGATCGAGATGAGAGACGACATTTTTGTGCAACTGTTGGGGCGCAACGTGAACGACGACGAGCAGATCCTGAAAGCTGCCTATGGGGAAGACTTCCCCTTTCGCGAGGTGTACGACCGCCGGATTCAATACATGTGGGAATTGGTGGAGCAAAACGGAATCCCCCTCAAAGAAGGACTATTGGAATTGCTGGACTATCTGGTGGCCACCGGTACTCCCCGGGCGGTGGCCACCTCTACTTCGCGGGAACGGGCACTGCAAAAAATGGCCATGACCGGCATTCGCAACTATTTTCCGGTGGTGGTGGCCGGGGACGAAATTCAGCGGGGGAAACCGCACCCGGATATTTTTCTGGTAACGGCTAACAAACTGAACGTCGCACCGGAGCAGTGCATTGTGCTGGAAGATTCCGAGGCGGGAATTCAAGCCGCCCATGCCGCCGGAATGCTTCCCATACTGGTGCCGGATTTGAAACCGCCTTCCCACGAAGTCAAGCGGCTGGCTTACCGGGTTTGCTCCTCTTTAAAAGAGGTACGGCAGTTGCTCCCGGAATTACTGAACCATCAGACGGGCTCCTGAGCGGATCCGGCTGCGGGGAGCCCGGAGGTTTTTTACCTGGACAATCCATGAATCCTGAAGTGCTTTACCTGGACAATCATTTAATTGTGGTGAACAAACCGCCCGGTCTGCTGACCCAGGCCGACCGTACCGGCGATCCGGATTTGTTGAACTGGGTAAAACAGTACTTGAAGGAGAAATTCCACAAACCGGGCAATGTGTTTGTGGGCATGGTGCATCGCCTGGATCGTCCGGCGTCGGGGATTGTCCTGTTCGCCCGCACCTCCAAAGCGGCGGCGCGTCTCACCACTCAGTTCAAAGAGGGAACTCCCCGTAAAAAATATCTGGCGGTGGTCGAGGGCAATCTTTCTGGGGAAGCAACCCTGACTGACTACCTGGTGAAGGAACAGCAGCGGGTGCGGGTGGTTCCGCCGGATTACCCCGGGGCGAAGTACGCCGAGCTCAGCTGGCGAGCGCTTGCCCGACGATCTGGTTTCACCCTGCTGGAAGTGCAGTTAAAGACCGGGCGACCGCATCAAATCCGGGTGCAGTTGGCTCACCGCGGCACACCGCTTTGGGGCGATTTCCGCTACGGCGCTGCTCGGAAGCTGGACGGTCGGAATCTGGCGCTCCATTGCTATTCCCTGGAAGTGATTCACCCGGTTAGAAAAGAACCGCTCCGCTGGAAGGTGCCACCGCCTCTTACCTGGGGCGAGCTGTTTCGGGAGGAGATTGAAGGGCTGCTTAGTAGCTGAATCGGTGAAACGGAGAACCGGAGAGTCGGTGTTTGAAAGTTTAACAAAGGTACTAAAGAGAAATGCGACCAGGTGACCAGGCGAGGGGCGAAAGGTGAGGTTTGGGGGCGGTAAATCGGAGAGAAGGAGTGACGGTTTGGTAAACCTTTTTATCGGGTGATTGAAAAGTAAGCATCCTTGCTTGTCCGAAATTTGCGGAGCTTGATTCATTACTTCTGAGATTTTTCATTCGCGGTTATTGTTATGATTCGTGGTTAAAAAGTTGATTCCGCCTAAATTCCAATTCCAGGTTGAATCGGCCCTGGAATGAATGTAATTTGAAACTCACAATTTGCGTTTGCACTTGCTTTGGCACCAGAATGAATGAGAAGGAGCTGTTTCCATGGAAATTCGCAAGAGTTTTGCCAGCGACAACAATGCCGGAGTCCATCCCCGCATTTTGCAGGCCGTTCAGGACGCCAATCAGGGACACGTGGTGGGTTACGGAGACGATCCCTACACCCGGCGGGCGATTGCCCGGTTCCGGGAAATATTTGGGGAGCAGGTGGACGTTTATTTTGTTTTCACCGGCACGGCGGCCAACGTGCTCAGCATTAAGGCGGTAACCCGCAGTTACCACGCCGTCATTACTTCCGAATTGGCCCATTTACACGTGGACGAATGCGGCGCCCCGGAAAATTTTACCGGCTGTAAGGTGCTGGTGGTACCCACGGAGAATGGCAAAATTACCATTGAGGGAATAAAGCGCCACGTGCACGGATTTGGGTTTGAACACCACGCTCAGCCCCGCCTGGTGTCCATTACTCAGGCAACTGAAATGGGAACGGTGTACACCCCGGAGGAAATCCGTGAGATTGCCGATTATGTGCACGAACACGGTTTGTTGCTGCACATGGACGGTGCGCGGCTGTCTAATGCCGCTGCCTCGCTGGGAGTAGGGTTTCGGGAAATCACAGGCGATGCAGGGGTGGACATTCTTTCCTTCGGCGGTACCAAAAACGGCATGATGCTGGGAGAAGCGGTGGTGTTTTTCAATCCCGAATTGTCGCGCGATTTTAAATACATTCGCAAACAGGCCATGCAGCTGGGTTCCAAAATGCGGTTTATTTCCGCCCAGTTTCTATCTTTCTTCGAAGACGATCTCTGGCTCCACAACGCCCGGCATGCCAATGCCATGGCCCGGCTGCTGGCGGAAAAATTGCGAGACGTTCCGCAGGTGCGCATCACCCAACCGGTGGAATCCAACGCCGTTTTTGCCCTCATTCCCCGGGAAGCGATTCCCCGTCTGCAGGAAAAATATTTTTTCTATGTCTGGAACGAAGAAACCTCCGAGGTCCGCTGGATGGCTTCTTTTGACACCACGGAAGAAGATGTGGAAGATTTTGTGCGGATCATTCGTGAAACCCTAAACGGCTGAAAGGCTTTTCATGCAGCGAACAAGAAAAAGAAGACCTCGCTTTCGGTTAAAACCGGAGAATATTATTTACGAAGATCAGGAACTGATTGTGGTGAACAAACCGGCCGGGTTGCTGGCCGTGCCCATCCCGCGCTCCAAAGTGCAAAACATGCGGGACCTGCTGAACGAGTACTTACTCCGCCGCAAGCAGAAGGCCATCATTGTTCACCGGATCGACCGTTACACCTCCGGGTTGATGGTCTTCGCCAAAAACCAGCGGGTCCATGCCCATCTGGTCCGGCAATTCCTGGCTCACACGCCGCACCGGATCTACCTGACCATGGTGCGCGGTGTTCCCGAAGCGGAGGAGGGAGAATTGCGCCACTACCTTCGGCTGACCAGGCACGGATTTCGCCAGGTGGTGGTGGAGGGTGAAGAACAGGGAGGAACGCTGGCCATTACCCGTTACCGCCTTTTGGCTCGGTTAAAAGAAGTCAGTTTGCTGGAAGTGCAGCTGGTTACCGGGTTGAAAAACCAGATCCGGGTGCAGTTCTGGGCCGCCGGACATCCCATTCTGGGCGATCGCCATTACGATCCGGCGGAGTTGCGGGAGAAGGCGATCGACCGACAGGCCTTGCACGCTTTTCGGTTAGGATTCACTCACCCGGGCAGCGGAAAATACGTGGCGTTTCAGGCGCCCATCCCGGAGGATTTCCGGCGCCTCTGGAAAAAATACGGAGGGAATCTTTCGGAACTGGATGCGCTGCAGAAACCGCGGTGATTTTTTGAAACAGAAGAACAGCGAGACGGTCACCGGGCGATGTCTCGTAGGTCAAGCATCTTGCTTGACCGTTGAAAAGGAGATTCGCAAATCTAAAGCCGTTGGCACCTCAAATTCGCAGGTGTAAAAACCTGCGACGGCCGGCAGTCTTTCCTGCAAAGTGACGAGTGTCGAATTGCATGTTACCAATTTCCTTTTTCAAAAGACCATCCCACAAAATTCTTTAGTGAGCAAGCTTAGTAAAGAATAGTTGTTCCGAAAACAGATTTTGCTCCCTTTTTAACAATCACAACTTGCATCCCGTGCTATGTTTGGTTAACTTTTTTCGATTGGACAAATAAATAATTCATTAAAAAATCTTGAGGAGGCAGAAATGACCGAGATATTAGACATTCTGGCCAGGGAGATTATGGACAGCCGGGGAAATCCCACCATTGAAGTGGAAGTGTTAGTGGAGAGCGGCGATGTGGGAGTGGCGGCCGTACCGTCCGGAGCTTCCACCGGTGAGCACGAGGCGGTGGAGTTGCGAGACGGAGACAAGAACCGTTACAATGGCAAGGGCGTTCTGAAAGCGGTTCAAAATGTAAACGACATTATTGCCGACGAGCTGATTGGCTGGGACGCCACCGATCAGGTGGGGATCGACCATCGCATGATTGAGCTGGACGGAACGGAAAATAAGAGTAAGCTGGGCGCCAACGCAATTTTAGGTGTGTCTCTGGCGGTGGCCAAGGCGGCGGCC
>JAJRXE010000381.1 GCA_024276455.1 Calditrichota bacterium | reverse complement strand
GTCGCCAATCCCTGCTCCATTCTCTTTCCAGCCACCCAAAACCTTCTCTCTAAAATTACAATATCCAGACCCAATTCCAAACGAAACGCCCAATTTTAAACCTAAAAAACAAATTTTAATTTGGAATTTTTCGCACTGCATCACATTTTGCTTTTTGAACCAAATAACCGATCGGCAGGTTGCAACAATTTTTCTTGACAACCGTAGAGAAAAAGAAAATACGGAACGAGGAAAACCTGTGGTTGCTTTAGAGACCTTCGGACTCACCAAATATTACAAGCGCGGACGGGTAAAAGCGTTGGAGGATTTCTCCCTTCAGGTGGAAGGTGGAAAAATTTTCAGTCTTCTGGGGCCTAATGGCGCCGGAAAAACGACCCTGATCAAAGTGTTGCTGGGCATCGCCTTCCCCACCCGGGGCAGCGCGCGGCTCCTGGGCGAAGACATTTCCCACTACCAGGTTCACCGGCACATCGGTTACCTGGCGGAGAACCACCGCTTCCCGGATTTTCTGACCGCCGAGATGGTACTTTATTATTACGGAAAAATGGCCGGGGTCAGCAAAACGGAATTGCGGGAACGGATTCCCAACCTGCTGGAACTGGTCAAACTGCAGGAGTGGAGTAGAACGAAAATCCGCAAATTCTCCAAAGGAATGTTGCAGCGCTTAGGAGTAGCCCAGGCCCTTATTAACGACCCCGAGTTACTCTTTCTGGACGAACCGACCGACGGCATCGACCCGATCGGTCGACGGGAGATTCGAGACCTATTGCAGGAATTGCGCAATCAGGGCAAAACCATCTTCCTCAATTCCCACCTGCTCTCCGAAGTGGAACGGATCTCTGATGAGATTGCCATTCTGAAAAGCGGGCGTCTGTTACAAAAGGGCAGCGTGGAGGATTTCATCTCGGTCCGGAATCAGTACCAACTCCGTTTGCAGGACAGGCAGGTTTCTCTGCAGGAGATTTGCCGTCGCCTGGAGATTCCGCTGCGACGCCAGGCAGAGGACTACATCGTGGCGGTGAAAGATGAACAGCAGCTGAACCATCTGATTGACGAACTGCGGCGGAACCGAACCATCATTCAGGCAGTCATTCCCCGCAAAATCACGCTGGAAGACTTTTTCATCGAGGTCGTGAGAGACAAACAGGAGGGGCAACAATGAAGCTGCTCGCTGTTATTCAATTGACCTTTCGGGAATCGCTGGCCAAGAAAGTCTTTTTAGCCTTTCTGGGAATCTCCACTTTCATCTGCCTGTTGTTTATTTTTGCCCTGAATCTGGATGTGGTCAACGGGGTAAAATCAGGTCTCACATTTTTTGGGAAACGCGCTCCTCGCTCGCTGGATTTACAGGCCATTCTCTGGAGAATCGAGAGCGGCGTGGCGGTATTGCTGTTCACCGGCGGGCTGTTCATGTCCCTTTTTGCCACCAGCAATCTGATTCCCGCGCTTCTGCAGCCCGGTACCATCGATCTCTACATCTCCAAACCCCTGAGTCGCTACCAGATTCTTCTGGGTCGCTACCTGGGTGCCGTGGGCATCGTGGCCTTTAATGTGTTTTATCTGGTCATTTTTTCCTGGCTGGTGCTTTCTCTCAAAACCGGACTGTGGAATTGGGGGTACCTGCTCTCAGGATTGATGATTGTGCTGACTTTTGCCATTCTGTACGCCTTAATGACTTTTCTGGGGGTGGTCACTCACAGCAGTGCCATTTCCCTGATGCTTACTTACCTGGTGTTATTTTTCAGTCCCCTGCTTCTGCAGCGCGACACCATTTACGCGCTGCTCTCCAGCAAAATTTACGGGTACCTGCTGGATGGTCTGTACTACTTTTTGCCCAAAACGGCGGAACTGGGAGCCCTAACGCAGCAGGTGGTGCAGGGCGGATCGGTCAGTTCCTGGATGCCGCTCTGGTCGGGAATTTTATTTGCAATTTTTATGCTCTTTGTCAGCGGAAGCATTTTTAGCCGCAAAAATTTTTAGTCAATCCACCTTCTCCGGATCCGTCTCCGGCCGAAGAAGGTTCGACCCCAAACAGCGCAGGAGTTGAAGATGAAAAGAAATCGCATTGTCAGGAGTTTTTCCCTGTTTTTCCTTTTCTTGATCGGCGTGCAATGCAGCCGGCAAATGGGCGAGCCGTTAAGCGAGGAAGCCCGACACCAGCTCGACCTGCTTCCCGAACCGGTGCTGGCGGTGGCTTACCTGAACGTTCCGCAGTTGGTAAAAAGTTCCTTCCTTCAATCGCTAACAAATTTCGATCAATACGATCCCTTCCAACAACCCGAATTTCAGGAATTCGTGCAGGAAACCGGTTTCGATCCCCGGCGGGATATTCGGGAAGTTTATCTAGCCATCGGTCAACAATTACAGCCATCGGACCAAAATGTCCTTGCCATTATTCGGGGCAGCTTCGATTCGGAGAAGCTCCTCACGGTGGCTCGAGAAAAAACGTCCCGGAGCGAAATCCGCAGCGAACCATTCCAAGGCTTCACCCTCTACAGCCTTCCGCTGGGCAACAGCTGGCAGTTTTGTTTTCCGGAGACAGATTTGTTAATTGTGGGAGCAAAATCGCTGGTGAAATCCTGGCTGGAAAATTACCGGCGCGGCAGCGGACCCGGCCTCTCTCCCAAAATCATGAAAGCCCTTCAGCAGTTGACCTTCAAGGGAGACATTTGGTTTGCCATGGATCCGGCTCCCCTAGTGCGACAGATGGCGAAAGATCTGGCCCACCGGAGTCAGGACGAACGGATGAAAGCGATTCGCTCTTTGCAGGGAATTGCCTTCAGCGCCCGGGTAAACCAGGGGCTCCGGTTCGAAGGGTTGGGACAATTTAACGATCCGGAAAAAGCCCAGCTTTTCCACGATGCCGTGAAAGGCGCTATTGCGGCAGCAAAATTAGCCCTCAGCAACGATCGAAAAAAGGTGGACATGCTCAACAAAATCAGAGTTCAACTCAAACGCCGGACACTGCGGGTAATGTTTAACCTGGAAAGTCCAGGAATGTACATTGTGAGCCGCATCGATCGTCAAAAAGCCCGACAATTGCTTTTGAATCTGCGGAAAATGGCGATGTGGTAAAAACCGGAATCACCCGGGGCAAAACGGGCCACCCTACTGCGGCGACTTCAAACAGGAGCGAAGCTATATTTGTTAAAATAATTCACGGATCAGAAAATCTTGCCATTTATTTTACAAACGTTTGCAAAAAGAACCTGCCTTTCCCTATATTTTCAGGACAAATCAAAACGGAGGAATGTCAGCATGAGAACCTTGCACCATCTGATTGTTCTCGTCTTGCTATTTACCGGCCTTTCCTTTTCCCAGCAGCAGGAAAAACTGACCGTGGAGTGGATATACAATCGCGCCAATTTCCGAACCATGCGTCTGCCCACCACTGCCTGGTTGAACACCGGAAAAGCTCTCTGGTTGGACCCCCAGAAACCCTACGAAGAACAACGTCTGGAAATTTTTGATCCCAAAAGCGGCAAAATCAAACCGTTTTTTAATCAGAAAAAGGCACTGGCAAGTCTTAAAGAACTGCTGGGCGAAGAGTTAACCCCGGATCACTTGAGCTGGCCCACCGCCATCGATCTGAACGGCAACTACCTGCTTTACAAATTTCAGGGTGACCTGTTCCTGTTGAATGTCAAGAAGGCAACTTTCTTCCGTTTGACGAATAACGACGAGCTGGAAAAGAATGTGCGCTTCTCCCCGGACGGACAAAAGATTGCCTTTGTGCGCAACAACGATCTGTACGCTTACGACATTCAATCCGGACGGGAAATCCGACTGACTTACGACGGTTCGGAGACGATTCTGAACGGCACCCTCTCCTGGGTGTACTGGGAAGAAATCTTCGGCCGCCACGATCTTGCCTACTGGTGGTCGGGCGATTCCCGGGCAATCGCCTTTTTACGCACCGACGATTCCCCGGTGAGTCTGATGTACTATTCCGATGTGGAGCCGGCTACCCCGCGAATTATTAAACAGCGTTACCCCAAAGCCGGTCAGCCCAATCCGCGGGTCAAAGTGGGCATTGTGGAATTGGCCACCGGCAACACCATCTGGGCGGACATCGACACCGCCTCCTACGAATACATTGTGCGGGTAAAATGGTTGCCCGATCCCCGCTTTGTAAGCGTTCAAACCCTGGACCGACCGCAAACGCATCTGGAACTTTATGTGGTAAATCGGGAAACCGGACAGGCGCGACACGTGTTTACCGAAACGGATACCGCCTGGGTGGAAATCAGCGACGATCTGTATTTCCTGAAAGACGGCAAACATTTCATCTGGGCTTCCGCCCGTACCGGCTACAACCACCTCTATCTGTTCGATCTGGACGGGAATTTGATTAACCCGATCACCCGGGGAGAGTGGCAGTTGCGCTCCTCGCAGGGCGGGGTGTCCTGGATTGAGGGTGCCGTGTGCGCGGTGGACGAAAAAAACCAGTGGGTCTATTTCACCGCTCTGGAAAAATCCTCGGTGGAACGGCACCTCTATCGGGCACACTTCGACGGAAGCGGATTCGAACGATTGAGTCAGGGCGACGGCACCCACCGGATTTCCTTTAGCCCGGACGCCCGGTATTACTTCGACACCTACTCGAGCATCACCACGCTGCCGGTACTATCTCTCCATAAAGCAAACGGAAAACAAGTAAAAGTGCTGGCGCAGGCCACTTCCGATGCTCCGGAAAAATTCAATCTGCAATACCCGGAAATTTTCACGGTGAAAGCACGGGACGGTTTTCCCATGCCGGCCAGCTTACTGAAACCGGCCAAAACGGAGCCGGGAAAGAAATATCCCGTAATTGTAAATGTGTATGGCGGTCCGGCGGCTCCCACGGTGGTCAATGCCTGGCGTAGCAGT
>JAJRXE010000380.1 GCA_024276455.1 Calditrichota bacterium | reverse complement strand
GTAGGGGCCGGGCCGGCCGGACTTTCCTGTGCGTATTATTTGCGAATTGAAGGGCATCAGGTGGACATTTTCGATGCCAAACCCAAACCGGGCGGCATGCTGCGTTGGGGTATTCCGGAATATCGCCTCCCCGAGCACATCCTGGACAAGGAAATCGAGGGGATTACCCGGCTGGGAGTGAACATTTACTGTAATAAAGCGTTGGGTCGCGATTTCACCATCGACTCTCTGTTCGACCAGGGCTACGAAGCCATTTTCCTGGGACTCGGAGCTCAGGCAAGCACCAACATGCGGGTGGAAAATGAAGATGCCGAAGGGGTGCTGGGCGGAATTGATTTCCTGGAAGACGTAAAAATGAAGCGAATCACCGCCTTGAGCGGAAAGGTGGCTGTGATCGGGGGCGGAAACACCGCCATGGATGCCGCCCGAACGGCTTTGCGTCTGGGAGCGGATGAGGTCACCATTGTTTACCGCCGCACCATTAAGGAGATGCCGGCCAATAAAATAGAAATTGAAGAAGCCCAGGAAGAGGGCGTGAAGTTTCAGTTCTTGACGGCTCCCGTACGGGTCATTACCGACGAAAACGGCCGGGTGCGAGGGCTGGAATGTGTAAAAATGGAGCTGGGTCCGCCAGATGCCAGCGGGCGTCGGCGGCCGATTCCCATCGAGGGTTCCAACCATGTCATCGAAGTGGACTGGGTGATTGCGGCCATTGGCCAGAAACCGGATTACGAGTTTGCCGGCAAAGACGAAAAGCTGGTGGAAATCCGCAAAACCCGCTGGGGTACCCTGGAAATTAAGCCGGACGATATGGAAACCAACATTCCGGGAGTGTTTGCCGGCGGCGACGTGGTGTTGGGGCCGGCAACGGCCATCGAAGCGATTGCCGACGGCCACAAAGCGGCCATGGCCATCCATGAATATTTAACCGGGGAGCGATTGCGGCCGGTGAAAAAGCCGTTCATCAGCCGGAAAGAAAACCTCCGGCCGCCCCAACCGGAAGATTTCGCCGACCTGCCCAAAATTCCCCGTGAAAAAATGCCCACCCGCGACCCCGAGGAAAGGAAACACACCTGGGACGAAATTGAATTGGGATTCACCGAAGAGCAAATGTACCACGAAGCGCTTCGCTGTCTGGAGTGCGGGTGCCAGGCATTTTACGAATGCGACCTGCAAAAACATGCCACCGAATACGAAGCCGTACAGGAAAATTTTCTGGGCGAGTTCCACGATATTAAACCGGACCGCAGCCATCCGTTTATTCAGATTGAATTGAACAAGTGTATTCTTTGCGGACGCTGTGTGCGCATTTGTGATGAAGTAATGGGCCTGGGGGTATTCGGATTCGTCCAGCGGGGATTCAATGCCAAGGTGAAACCGGTGTTGGAGGTGCCCCTGGCCGAATCGCACTGCATCTCCTGCGGGCAATGCGTGGAAACCTGTCCCACCGGTGCCATTATGGACAAGGTGGATGCGGAAAAGCCGGGTCCCTGGATTCTGAACAAACACCAGACCCTTTGCCAGTATTGCAGCGTGGGATGCAGCATGCAGGCGGACATTCTGGACGATCGGGTGCTGAAAATTTCCGCCGATCCCGAGGCGGTGGTGAACGAATTCGGCAATCTGTGCGTGAAAGGGCGTTACGGCTTCCACTATGTGAATGATTCCGAACGGCTGCGGGAACCGCTCATTCGTCGCAATGGAAATCTGGAAAAAGTAAGCTGGGAAGAAGCGCTGGAATTCACCGCCCAGCGTGTGAAGGAATTGCAAGAGCGCAACGCTGCCTGGGCAGTGTTGGGTTCGCCGCTGGCCAGCAACGAAGAGAATTACCTGCTGCAAAAATTCCACCATTTTCTCGGAAGGAACCGGCAAGCCTTCCGCTTTTTCGGCCAGT
>JAJRXE010000025.1 GCA_024276455.1 Calditrichota bacterium | reverse complement strand
GCTCAAATTGGCGATGAAATTTTCTTAATCGGAGGGGAAACCAGCAGCGGAAAAACCAATCTGGTGGAAATTTACTCCCTAACTTCCGGAGAGATCAACCAGGCTCCTTCCCTGCCCAATCCTCGCAGTGGAATGGCGGCGGTAGCCTGCGGAGACACGATTTACGTTGTGGGTGGATTCGAGGGAGATAACGACCAGGCCGTACCCACCGTACAGTATCTGGTAACCACCTTCACCCCGGTGCAGGTTGGAGACCAACCTCCGTTACCTCAATCCGCTTTGCTGGTAAAAGGTTACCCCAATCCTTTTAATGGCTTTATCACTTTTCGGGTGCAGGTCCCTTATCGGGACGACTATCGGATGAATATCTACAACATTACCGGAAGTCTGGTTAAAACCATTTTTCACGGACAGCTTAATGCTGGTACTCAATATTACCAATGGGACGGAACAGATGAAGGTGGCAACAGTGTCGCCTCGGGGTTGTATCTGTTCATGGTTAAATCTTCACGGGATATTCAGAAATTTAAAGTTATTTATGTTAAATAGTAAAACGTTCCTTTTCATCGTACTGCTGATAGGTGGAATTTTTTCTTTGCAGGCCCAACAGAGCGGGATTCAGGCGCTGCAGGTCAAATTTCTTTACGACGACCTCCGTTTTGAAGACGCCATTCAATACGGAGAAACCCTGCTTCGCTCCGGCACCCAGCTTACCCAGAAGGAGCTCATTCTGATTCATCAGTACATGGCCTTCTCTTTTTTCAATCTGGGAGAACGGGATTCAGCCCGGGTACACTTCCTGACCCTGCTTTCCTTACAACCCGATCTTAAACTTGATCCGGTCAGCACTTCACCGAAGATCATTGAATTTTTCGAAGCGGTGCGCCAGGAGTACCAGCAACTGGCCCAGGAGAAGCGGTTGGTGCCAATAAAACAATATATTTTCCTGAAAGATCGCCGACCGGATGCCGCCTGGCGTTCGGCCCTGCTTCCCGGGTGGGGGCAGTTTTACAAACGGCAGAAAAAGCGAGGATACGTACTCGGCGGGCTCTTTTTTGGCAGCGCCGCTTTTACCCTCACGGCCTACGCACTGGAATCGAAATACCACCGCGACTACCTTAACGAAACAGAGATGGCGAATATCCCTGCTCTGTACGACCGCTACAATCGCTGGTGGAAAACAAGACGTACCTTAACCGTGGTCACCGCTCTTTTCTGGGCTGTTTCTTTTACCGACGCCCTCTGGAGCAATTATCCCCGCCTGCAACTGGAATCGGCCCCCAACCAGGGAATGGCGCTTTCCTTTCGATTTTCTTTTTAGACTCCTTCATTCTCCCTACTTTTTAGCATCCGGCCTGATCCGTGTCAACGATTCCAGGTACAATTTTAGCTTATTCACCCCTGCTTTAACACCTTTTACCAATAGGTAAACCGGAGATTAATTTGGTTTTCTTCGCCTGCCAATAAAAAACCGGGAGCCCGGCTTTTCGGACTCCCGGCACCTTACACTCCCGGCTGTTCTTTTTAGAAGAACAGCACTTTTTCATCCTCTGTCTTGGCAAACACCCCCAACGCCGGATGAATGCCCAGAATGTAGGGATCTTCCACGTACAGGGCCACCTTAAACGTCTTGCTCAAATTCGGATTCACGATCTTGCGCGGCAAACTGGCCGGTTTAACCATATTGGGCATTTCCAGCACATCCATTTCGTAAATACCATTGTCGGTTGCCATAATTGAACGGGTATGGTTGAAGTTGATGGAATTGATGTGCTTCACGTTTTCTTCCAGAACGTTGAAATGAAGCAGTTCGCCCCAGATGTTGAACTGGTACACTTCGTTTTTAATGGTTACCAGGAACGTGTCGTCGGAATTCGGTACCGGCTCCAGCAGATCGACTTTGCCCAGTTTGTTCACCTCCTCCATTCGATTTACTTTCACATTTACCTTTTCCTGTTCAATCACATCCGGAGTAAGCTGCCCAATCACCATTTCCTGTTTGTCGGTCAGCCCCATCAGACGATCGCCCACAATAATGATGTTGCGGATGCGAGTGGTTTTACCATCCAGATCGACATAGTTGGCCAGATAGGTGCGTTTCTTGTCCAGCGAAAGCAGCACATCCCAGTGGTCGGTTCGACCGGTGACCTCGATGTACCGGCGATTCCGCACCGTCTCGTTGAATGTTTGATGAATGCCCCGGATCAGGGTGTACAATTTGTCGTCCTCACACATTTTGCGAATCTTGTTCTCTGCGCCGGTTAACCGGAGCCGGAACAGGTTGGGACCAATCAGACTAATTTCCCGGAAATGGACATCACCGTTCCGTTCCAGACCTTCCACCCAGTTAATTTCGCCCACCAGCGGCGGCGTAAAGAACGTCTGGCAAACAAACTGACCATCTTTGTAATACAGTGCAATGCTCCGGGCCGTTTCATGAATCTCGGTGGTGGTTAATTCGGTGGGTAACACATTGGTTTGAACTTTGATGCGGTTGGTGAAAGTGGCCGTCCTCATCATTAACCCTCCTCCGTTTTTAACGGTTCAAGGTTAATTAATGAACTTTGAGAATTCATTTACTCTCAATCTTTTCGAGAAAGATTAGAGTAACGATTCTCAAATCAAATTTGAAATTAATTGAGAAAGAAGAATTCGGAAGCCAAAAGGGAGTCAATTTATTGAGCACTACCCCGGTCTTTTCCGTCTCCGCAGCAGGCTCAATTGCCAAGCTTTTCGCCCATCGGCATGCTATTTTACTTTTCAAAAAAAAGGAAGTTTCCAAAAAATTTCTAAAAAAGAACGGCCGACCATCCCTGGCCGGCCGTTCCCACCGCATCCCTCGCTCGGAGGTAGGTGTATGTCAGGTTTAACGGAGAAGAATCATTTGCTTCACTCTGCTGGTCTGCTCTACTGTTAATTTGTAGAAGTACACACCACTGGAGACAGCCTGACCGTAGTCATTCGTTCCGTTCCATTGGAAACGATAGGTCCCGGCACTTAAAATCCCGCTGTAAATCGTCTTCACCTTCTGCCCCAGCAGATTGTAAACTTCCAGACTGACGCGCTGGAACTGATTTCCCTCAATGGTAAAGGGAATCGTGGTAGCCGGATTGAAAGGATTGGGGTAATTCTGCTTCAACTCAAATCCGCCCGGTACTTCTACCACCGGCTCATTGCTGATTGCTGTGACCGAAGCAACTGTTCCCACCTTTACCTGAACGGCTTCCTGCGTTAAGTCCGTGCCAGTTAACGCCCACACAGTGACTTCCGTTCCCAGGGTCAGGCTGTTCAGATCCACCGGCTGGTAATTTTCATCCAGAACAGTGGTCGAAGCGCTTACCTGCACTTCTCGGCCGGCCACGACCAGTTTGCTGGCCCCCAGCCCATTCAATTGACCGCTGTAGGTGGCCATATTGGGATCGTCTTCCAACTTAATCTTAACCGCCAGATAAGAACCATCTGCTTGCAAATAGCCCTTCACCTCTACGTACTGTCCTTGATTCAGTTCGCTAAACAGAATGGGATTGCCGTGGAAATCGTACACCTTGGTTGAATCGTTCACCTGGAACGTAATGCCACCAACCACCAGGAAGTCGGCACCCAGGGAATCAATATTGGCCGAGATTTCCATTTCTCCCGCTTTCTCGATTTTCACTTCAATTCTCACCGCCAACCAGGAACCGTCGCCAAGGCGCTTGGCTTTAATCTCCACTAACTGTCCGGGCAGTATCTGAGCGAGTGTAATATCCAGGTGTTGATCATCCCGGACCACCGTGTTACTGTCTACGGAGAATTTAACCTGATTCACCTTAATCCAATCGGTTCCCAGGGAATCCACATAGCCTTTAAATTCAACATATTCTTCATAGAACGATTTCAGTTTAATTTTACTGGCCAGAACGCTGCCGTCGGCCTGGAGATAACCTTTCACTTTCACCAACTGGCCTTTTTGGAGATCCGCTAAGGTCAAGTCGATATGCTTGCTGTCTTTGATCTCCGTCTGAGCGTCCACGAAAATTTTGTAATTGAATACCATGATGAAATCGGTTCCCACCGAGTCGATCACCCCGGTGAAACTGACTTTGGAGGCTTTTTGTTGTTCATCTTCAATTTCAATTTTGCGTGCCAGGTAGGAACCATCCGCCTGAACGTACGCTTTTATTTCCACTTTCTGTCCGGGGGCTAAATCACTCAAACTGCCGGCCTGATGATGGTCAAAATAGACTTCCGTCTGGGAATCGGTGAAAAATTTTACACCATCCACGATCAAATAATTCGTCGCCAGGGAATCAATGATTCCTTTAAATTCCATTTCATGCTGTTCTTCTTCGTTGCCTTTTTTAACCTCAATTTTCTCGGCCAGGAAGGACCCATCCGCTTGCTGAAGGGCTTTAATTTCCACATACATACCGACGGCGAGATCCGCAAAACTGTAGTACTGGTCGTCTTTCCCTTCGATCTGGGTCTGGTCATTAACCCAAAACTGTTCTCCGTTCACCCAGAGGAAATCGGTTCCCAGGGAGTCGATCATTCCCTTGTATTCCATCCGAGCTTCATGGCTCTCCATTTCCTTTAATTCAATTTTACGAGCTAAATAGCTACCGTCACTTAACTGATACCCTTTCACTTCCACATAATCTCCAACCTTCAGATCCGCAAGGGTCAAACGCATGTGGTCATGTCCTTCCACCACCGTGTTGGAATCGGCCCAGAATACATAACCGCTGATGACCAGGCTGTCGCCACCGAGTTTTTCAATTCTCCCTTCCAATTCAAATTCTTTTGTACTGTCGGATGTGCGGGTTTTGTAATAGAAGGTGGTTTTAAATTTAACGTGATTGCCAGAGCGATCTTCTAATTCCGCTTCCCATTCCCAATCACCCTCGGCAGTCAAGTTTGCTAAATCGAACGCCGCCGTAAAATAGCCATCGTTCTGGTTGGTAAAATGCCCTTTAAATTCCTGGTAATCGGATTTTTTGATTTCCCAGCGCATTTTTTCCATCTGAGAATAATTTAAATCCGGGGCATACACGGTCATAAATAGCGTATCCCCTTCATCAAAAAAGTCTTTATGGGTAGTCGAATCGGGGTGATTCGTCAACACATAATGACTCTGGGCCAGAAGAGCGCCCTGAAATAGCAGCATGGCTGCCAGTATCGCGTACACTGCGTACCGTACTTTGTCCTTCATGATAAATCCTCCTTTTATGTTTACCGTCGTCTTCCCCTTTTAATACAAATCCCGTGCCAAAAACCTAAGATCGCAAAAAACAAACAGTTACAATGCGTCTAAAAAGTTAGCGTTTGAATCCTGCTGCGCAGAGCCGGTAAAAGGAGTGCACAACATGCGCAGTTTCTACCCCTTTCCTGCCCACCTTCTTTCCTTTTGCTCCGTGCAAAGAAAAGCAGGAGGTTAGTGGAAACAGGTGAAAAACCCTGGATAGACCGTC
>JAJRXE010000379.1 GCA_024276455.1 Calditrichota bacterium | reverse complement strand
TGGCGGCGGTGCTGGGAGCCTCCTGGAGCGGGAAAAAAGCCATGACGGTGACTTCCGGACCCGGGTTTTCGTTGATGATGGAAAACATCGGGCTGGGGGCCATGCTGGAAACTCCCTGCGTGGTGGCGAACGTGCAGCGAGGCGGACCTTCCACCGGACTGCCCACCCTACCCGGCCAGGCCGACATCATGCAGGCTCGCTGGGGATCCCACGGCGACTACGAAATCATTGCCCTCTCTCCCAATTCTCCCCAAGAATGTTTTGACCTGACCATCACCGCTTTTAATTTCTCCGAACAATACCGCGTGCCGGTCATGTTTATGATGGATGAATGCGTGGGGCACATGACCGAAAAAGTCGTCATTCCCAAAGCGGAAGAAATTGAAATCTACCCCCGCCGTTTCACGAAAAAGAGAAAAGAGGAATACTTACCTTACGCATATGAAGAGGATCTGGTGCCGGAAATGGTCAAAGCCGGCGACGGCTATTTCTTCCACGTAACCGGCCTGACTCACGACGAGCGGGGCTATCCGGACATGAGCTGGCAAACCCAGGAAAAATGTGTCCACCGGCTGGTGGACAAGATTCGTAAGAACGCCGAAAAAATCATTCTCATAGAAGAAGAAAACATGGACGATGCCGAAGTGGTGGTCATTTCATACGGCATTACCTCCCGGGTGGCGTTGCGAGCCATTCAATTAGCCGAAGAAGAGGGAATGTCCAGAGTGGGGCGCTTACGACTCATCACCATCTGGCCCTTCCCAGAGCGGCGCATTCGGGAACTGGCTTCCCGGGTGAAGGCGTTCGTGGTTCCGGAAATGAATTACGGACAGATTGCTCTGGAAGTCGAGCGCTGTGCCGCCGGACAATGCAGAACCATTCTCGTACCGCACGGAGGCGGCACGGTTCACAATCCGGAAGACATTTATCGGGCTATTAAGGAGGCGTACCAATGAAAGTACAGGAAGTTGAAAAAATTACCAAAAAACGTAAACCTGCCGTGGAGAGAAGAAAAGAACCGGAACACCCTCTGGAACCCTGGTTGCGCATGGAGCGTTTCCCGCACATCTGGTGTTCCACCTGCGGGATCGGAATTGCGGTGACCTGTTTCATTGAAGCGGTAAAAAAGCTCGACATTCCCCGCGAAGACATTTGCGTGGTTTCCGGCATTGGGTGTAGCGGCCGCATTGCCGGGTACATCCGGGTCGATTCCTTCCACACCACCCATGGCCGGGCCGTTCCCTTTGCGGTGGGCCTTAAGCTGGGCAATCCCCGCCTGAAGGTGGTGGTTTTCAGCGGGGACGGCGACATTGTTGCCATCGGGGGGAACCATTTCATTCATGCAGCCCGGCGAAACATTGACCTGACTGTTTTGTACATCAACAATTTTATTTACGCCATGACCGGCGGACAACTGGCACCGACAACTCCATTAACCGCGGTTGCCACCACTTCGCCTTACGGGAATTACGAACATCCCTTTAACCTGCCGCTGTT
The DNA here is from genome assembly GCA_024276455.1 of Calditrichota bacterium. Classification (GTDB taxonomy): domain Bacteria; phylum Calditrichota; class Calditrichia; order RBG-13-44-9; family RBG-13-44-9; genus JAJRXE01. The sequence goes on along the minus strand of JAJRXE010000379.1, from coordinate 1,872 downwards.
AGCCGCTTCCTGCGGGGCGGTGTACGTGGCCCGTTGGACGGCTTTGCACGTCCGCCGTTTAACCAATTCCATTGCCGAAGCGCTTCAGAAGAAGGGATTCTCTTTCGTGGAAATCATCTCGCCCTGCTCAACCCTTTACGCCCGCAAAAACAAACTGGGAACCGGCCTGGATCTCATGAAATTTTACCACGAGCATTCCGTGATTGCCCACGGAGCCGATCCGAAAGAAGTGGACATCCAGTACCAAAGCGAAATTAAAGTGGGGAAATTCGTTGACATCGAAAAACCAAGCTACCTGGAGAATTACAACAATTACCTGAAAGAAAAATTGGGAGACCAATTCAAACCTTACGGGGAGTTTCATGAAGAAGAACATTGAAATTCGCATTGCCGGATTTGGCGGACAGGGGATCATTCTGGCCGGTTACATCATCGGTAAAGCCGCAGCGATTTACGACAACCGCTATTCCACCCTGATTCAAAGCTTCGGCCCGGAAGCCCGGGGAAGTTCCTGTTCCGCCCAGGTGATTATTTCCGACTCCCAGATTTTGTATCCCTACCTCATTCAACCGGACGTGTCCGTGCTGCTCTCGCGCGACGCTTACGAAAAATTTGCCAATGAGCTGGTGGACGGCGGCACCATGCTCATCGAAAAAGATCTGGTCCAACCGAAGCATAACCTGAAGAAAATCTCCATTTATGCCATCCCCGCCACCCGCCTGGCGGAGGAAATGGGACGACGGATCGTTACCAATATCATTATGGTGGGATTTTTTTCGGCCATCACGGGAATTATTTCCTACGAGGCAACCCGCAAAGCAGTGGAGACTTCTGTTCCGCGAGGTACCGAGGAAATTAATTTGAAAGCTTTTGAAACCGGTTTCCAATACGGCAAGAAATTGCTGGAATCGCCTAAAAAGAGCAAGGTTTAACCATTTGCCGGGATTGGAAGCCGCTTAAAAAACAACACCAAGGCGTTAACATGTCAAACGAAATGGGCCATTTAAAAGGAGCACTGGTTATTGGTGGGGGAATTGCCGGAATTCAAGCCGCCCTGGATCTGGCGGAAGCCCAGTTTCAGGTCTATCTGGTGGAAAAGCAGCCCAGCATTGGCGGCACCATGGCCAAGCTGGACAAGACGTTCCCCAGCATGGACTGCGCCATATGAATTCTGGGACCGAAGATGATGGATGTCGGTCGGCATCCCCATATTGAACTGTTCACCAATTCCGAAGTCCTGGAGGTTTCTGGCCAGGCCGGTGATTTCCACGTAAAGGTGCTCCGCAAAGCCCGCTTTGTGGACGAAACGGAATGTACCGCCTGCGGAGATTGCGCCAAGGTATGTCCTATTTTTGTACCCAATGAGTTTGATGAAGGACTGGCGGTTCGCAACGCGATTTTTTCGCCCTTTGCTCAGGCCGTACCGGCCGCGTTTATTCGCTACGCCTCGGACTGTCTGGGAACCAACCCGATTGCCTGCGGAAAATGCGTGGAAGCCTGCCAGAAGCACTGCATCAATCTGGACATGCCCGATCAGTTGGTGGAATTGGACGTAGGCGCTATTATCGTGGCCACCGGAATCGACTATTACGATCCCCGGGAAGCCAGTGAATACGGCTACACCCGCTTCGAAAATGTCATTAACAGCATCGAGCTGGAACGCTTGCTGAGTCCCAGCGGACCGACCGGTGGCCAGCTCCTGCGTTTCACCGACAAAAAACCGCCCCGGCGCGTTTCCTTCATCCAGTGTGTGGGATCCCGCTGCATCAAATTTGACATTCCTTACTGCAGCCGGATTTGCTGCATGAACGCCATTAAAAATGCCCTGCTGGTCAGGGAAATATATCCGGAGGCCCAAATCGACATCTTTTA
>JAJRXE010000378.1 GCA_024276455.1 Calditrichota bacterium | reverse complement strand
CTGCGTTTTCTGCAGGATCAGCAGTTTACGCCGGTGGGCGATGTGCAACCGCGCAAGGCGAACGTGCGCATTATTGCCGCCACCAACCGCGATTTGCAGGAACTGATTCGCCAGGGAAAGTTTCGTGAAGACCTGTTTTACCGCCTGAACGTGATTAATATTCGGATTCCGCCCCTGCGGGAGCGCCAGAAAGATATTCCGTTGCTGGTGAAGCATTTTGTGGACAAATACAGCCGGAAATTGCAAAAAACAATTTCTTCGGTTTCGCCGGCCGCCATGGAAAAGATGCTCCGTTACAGCTGGCCGGGCAATGTGCGGGAACTGGAGAATACCATCGAGCGGGCGGTGGTGGTGGATTCCGATGGCAAAATCGATGTGGACGATCTCATGCTAATGGCTGCCCGGGACGAGGAGGGAGAGATTGAGGCGGGGATGACTCTGGAGGAGCTCTCTCGCCGTCTGCTGGAGAAAACCCTCCGGGCGGTGGACGGAAACAAAACCCGGGCGGCGGAAATGATGGGAGTCTCTCTACGCTGGGTTCACTACAAGAGTAAAGAATGGGGACTGGGTTAAATGGCCGGTTCGTTACCGTTCGAGCGGATAGATGATTTCGAGCTCCGGACAATCATTCAGGACAGTCCGAACTCTCTGGCAGTACGCGCTTACCAGATCAGTTTAGAGCGCCCGGTGTTTCTTAAATTGCTGAAGCCTCACGTGCAGGACCACCAGCGCTGGAAAGCCCGCTTTACCCGGGAGGCCCGGGTGTGTGCCCGCCTCAAGCATCCCCACATTGTGGACGTGTACACCATTGGAGAGAAAGAGGGGTACACCTACATGGCGCTGGAGTTTGTGGAGGGGCTCAGTTTGCGGGAGCTGCTGGAGCGGGAAAAGACCCTGCCGGAGCCGCTGGCTCTGGAGGTGGTCCGTCAGATACTGCTGGCGCTGGAATTGGCTCACCGCGAGGGAGTCATTCACCGCGACATCAAACCGGGAAATATTTTGCTGGACGTGCACGGGCAGGTGCGGTTAACCGATTTCGGACTGGCCCACCTGGGTGAGGACGATTCCCTCACCCAGCAGGGGAGCATTCTGGGAACCCCGGCCTACATGAGTCCGGAGCAGATTACCGGAGAGCCGCTTTCTCCCGCCAGCGATTTTTTCTCCCTGGGAGCAACTCTTTACGAAATGCTGACCGGAGTCAAACCGTTTGCTGGCGAAAACTATTCCGCCTGCATTCAGAAAATTTTGAACGAAGATCCGCCGCCGCCCTCTCAATGGAATCCGGCCCTTTCGCCGGATTTGGACCGGTTGATTCTCCGGCTGGTGAGTAAGCATCCCACGGAACGCCCCCAGAGGGCGGAGGAAATTTTAAACGAGCTGGAAAAACAGATCCCCTCCGCCCGCGAAAAAGAACGTCAGGTGGAGTTGAGTCGGCTGGTGAAAAGATATTATGTACCGGAGGAAACCGCCGGCGCAAAAGCCCGGCCTGAATCCGAAAAGAGTGTTCCCCGGGACAGCGCAGGGGCTCGAGTCGCCGGAAAAAAATGGCCACGCTGGATAGTGGCCAGAGCTTCCCTCATCCTGGGCGCTGGATTGGTCATTCTTTTATTACAGAAGGGAATTTTTAATGCCTCGGGATTTCGTTCCTCCGGCGTAGCCCCATCCCGGGTAACGGAATCACGACCGGCGGAGAACAGTGCGGATTCTTTACCGGGGCATGTCGTCCAACCCGGAGGAACAGTTCGGCAGGGGAACGGCGCCGCTCAATCGGGTCGAGAAATGAAAGGGGAGAAGCCGTTGCCAGAACCGGGGGACGTTCGGCCAAAAGCCGCCGCACCAGCGGAAAAATCGGGAGTAACCGAGAGGCCGCCGTTAGTTGCCCGGGCGTCCACTCCGGCCCGACTTACTCTGGAAATCGAACCCTGGGCAATGGTGTCCATCGATGGGGTTGTTCGGGATTCCATGTTACAGCGGGGAGAATTCACCCTCTCGTCCGGAAAACACCGACTGGTGTTGCTGCACCCGGAATTTGCGCCCCGGGTGCTGGAACTGGAATTGCGTGCCGCCGAGGAAAGGAACCTTCACTATTCCTTTTATCAGGATGCGGCCTATCTGCTGGTAGACGTGCGCCCCTGGGCGGAAGTATATCTGGATGGGAAATTTATCGACAATACCCCTTTGACACGTCCGATTGTCCTTTCGCCGGGCGAACATTTACTGGAATTGAAAAATCCCTATTTTGAAACGGTGCGGAAAAGTATTTTCTTAAATGCCGGCGATACGCTTAAAATTCAGCAAATCTTGCAAAAATAAACTTCCTGGAGACCGTACTGGCATGGTAGTTGAACATTTTAAAGATAAAGAACGAAAAAACTGGTAAGATGATGCAAAATTTGCAGCGATACACAGTGATTTTAATGTTCCTGTTCCTCCTGAGAAGCGAGGGAGCGGCTCAGCAGTGGCAATACCGTTCTTCCATGCCCACCGGGCGCAAGGGAATGGCGGTGGCGGTGCTGGAGG
>JAJRXE010000377.1 GCA_024276455.1 Calditrichota bacterium | reverse complement strand
TTTCCACGTCCACTTTCACCACGGTCAGGTTTTTTACCGACACCCGCTTGTTTCCCATGCGACCAGCCATTTTTAACCCCTTGAACACCCGGGACGGATAAGAACTTTGACCCAGAGAACCGGGCGCCCGCAAACGGTCGGACTGACCATGCGTTTTGGGACCTCCGCCAAATCCATGACGCTTCACCACCCCGGCAAATCCGCGACCGATGCTGAAGCCCGATACTTTAATCCGATCGCCGGGCTTGAATATATCGACCGTTACCACATCGCCTTCTTTCAGCTCCTTGTCTTCGAAAGGGGGAAATTCTTTCAGCTTGCGCACCGGCGGTACATTGGCCTTCTTAAAATGTCCCAACAACGGCCGGGTGGTGTTTTTTTCTTTCTTCACCCCAAATCCTAACTGTACCGCTTCGTATCCATCTTTTTCTTTGGTCTTTATCTGGGTGACATAGCAGGGTCCGGCTTCGATAACGGTAACCGGAACCACCGTCCCGTCTTCCGCAAAAATTTGGGTCATTCCGATTTTTCTACCCAGCAAACCGCTCATCATCTTCTCCAATGATTTTTCCATTCAAAAATCAGGTTTTAATTTCAATATCCACGCCAGCCGGAAGCTCTAACTTCATGAGCTGGTCAATCGTTTTGTTGGTTGCGTTGTGGATGTCGATCAGCCGCTTATGCACCCGGATTTCAAACTGTTCCCGCGATTTCTTGTTCACATGCGGCGATCGTAACACCGTAAATACCGTCCGCTTGGTTGGCAAAGGAATCGGTCCGGAAATCAATGCACCCGTGGTCTTTGCCGTGGTAATGATTTTCTCGGCGGACTTGTCAATTAAATGATGATCATACGCTTTTAGCTTAATGCGAATACTCTGTCCAGGCACCGCTTCACCCTCTCAATTATTTCTTTTTAAATCCGACTTTTTCTATTATTTCATCCGAAATATTCTGTGGCATTACATCGTAATGATGGAACTGCATGGTGTACACGGCCCGTCCCTGGGTAAGCGAACGCAAGGCAGTGGCATAACCGAACATCTCGCTCAATGGCACCAACGCTTCAACTACCTGCGCATCCTTGCGGGGCAAAATACCGGAAATTTTTCCGCGTCGGGAATTCAGATCGCCAATCACCTCGCCCATGTATTCTTCCGGTACCACCACTTCCACCTCCATAATCGGCTCCAGCAAAATGGGATCGGCCTTTTGCAGGGCGTTTTTAATGGCAATCGAACCGGCAATTCGGAAAGCCATTTCGCTGCTGTCCACCTCGTGATACGAACCGTCCACCAAGCGCACAATCACATCCACCACCGGATAACCCGCCAACACCCCATTCTTCAAACCGTCTTCCACTCCCGCTTTGACCGCCGGAATAAATTCCTTGGGCACCACTCCGCCTACAATCTTATTCTCGAACAGGAATCCTTTTCCTTTTTCATTGGGCTCCACCTCAATAACCACATGACCGTACTGCCCCCGTCCACCGGACTGACGAATAAATTTGCCTTCCGCCTTCACCGCCTTGGTGATGGTCTCTTTGTAAGCCACCTGCGGACGTCCGATCCGGGCACCCACTTTAAACTCCCGCAACAGCCGGTCGATGATAATTTCCAGATGCAATTCTCCCATTCCGCTAATCAAAGTCTGACCGGTTTCTTCGTCGGTCGACACCCGGAAAGTGGGGTCTTCATCGCTCAATTTGCTCAATGCATCGGTCAACTTGTCCTGATCCGCTTTCGACTTCGGTTCAATCGCCACCGAAATCACCGGTTCCGGAAATTCCATTCGTTCCAGTATAATCGGTTTGGAGGCGTCGCAAAGGGTTTCGCCGGTACGGGTGTATTTCAGTCCCACCGCCGCCGCAATGTCGCCCGTGTAAACCATGTCGATGTCTTCCCGACGATTGGCATGCATCCGCAGAATTCGCCCAATGCGCTCTTTTTTACCGGTATTCGCGTTCAGTACGTAAGAACCGGATTTTAATTTACCGGCGTACACCCGGAAATAGGTTAATTTACCCACGTACGGATCGCTCATGATTTTAAATGCCAGGGCGGTAAACGGTTCGTTGTCGGAAACCTTTCGCACAATTTCTTTGTCGCTGCGCGGATCGTACCCTTTTACCGGCGGCATGTCCAGCGGCGAAGGTAAGTAATCCACAATGGCGTCCAGCAGACGCTGTACCCCTTTGTTCTTAAAGGCAGAGCCACACAACACCGGAACAATTTCGTTTTGAATCACTCCCTTGCGAATGGCCGCTTTCAGTTCCTTTTCTTCAATCGCTTCCCCATCGAGATATTTTTCCATGAGGGAATCGTCAAATTCAGAGGCGGCTTCTAACAGCTTGGTGCGGTATTCTTCCGCCTTGTCGGCCAGATCGCGCGGAATTTCTTGCTCCACCCACCGGGTTCCCAGGCTAGTTTCGTCGTAAATTACCGCTTTCATTTTCACCAGGTCAATCAAACCGGTAAACAAATCGCCCTCACCCATGGGAATTTGCAACGGAATGGGTCGGGCACCCAGACGGACCTCGATCATTTCAACCACGTTGTAATAATCCGCTCCGATACGATCCATTTTGTTCACAAACGCAATCCGTGGCACATGGTACTTGTCCGCCTGCCGCCAGACGGTTTCCGACTGCGGCTCCACTCCGCCCACCGCACAGAACAAAGCCACCGCTCCGTCCAACACCCGCAAGGAGCGCTCGACTTCGGCGGTAAAATCCACGTGACCGGGCGTGTCAATAATATTAATTCGATGATCGTTCCAAAAGCAGGTAGTTGCCGCGGAGGTGATGGTAATTCCGCGCTCCTTTTCCTGCTCCATCCAGTCCATGGTGGCGGATCCTTCGTGCACCTCACCCATGCGATGCAGGCGACCGGTGTAGAACAAAATTCGTTCTGTAGTGGTCGTTTTGCCCGCATCGATGTGGGCCATGATGCCAATATTTCTTACTCTTTCCAGTGGATACCGCTCAGCCATGAACCTAAACCTCTACTTCCTCTCTTACCATCTAAAGTGAGCAAACGCTTTGTTTGCTTCTGCCATTCTATGGGTATCTTCTTTCTTCTTAATTGCCGCGCCTTCGTTTTTGTAGGCGGCCATCAACTCATTTGCCAAACGTTCCGCCATGGTGTGCTCCGAGCGCTTCCGCGCAAAACCAACCAGCCAGCGAATGGCCAGCGAGGTGCGCCGCTTCTCGCGCACTTCCACCGGTACCTGATAGGTAGCACCGCCCACCCGGCGAGAACGAACCTCCAGCACGGGCGCCACGTTCTCCATGGCTTTGTAAAATACCTCCAGAGGATCTTTTTTCAACTTTTGTTCAATAATATCCATGGCGGAATAAAATATTTTTTCCGCCTTGCTTTTTTTACCTTTCAACATTAATCCGTTGATGAACTTGCTCACCAGTTCGCTTTTGTATTTCGGATCAGGTAAAACCTTTCTCTCTGGTGCTCTTCTTCGTCTCATAGATTCCCCAAACCTTTATTTTTTCGGCCGTTTGGTTCCATATTTCGATCGACCCTGTTTGCGGTCGTTCACACCACTGGTGTCCAATGCGCCCCGAATAATGTGGTAGCGCACACCCGGCAAGTCCTTCACTCGACCGCCACGAATCAATACAATAGAGTGCTCCTGCAAATTGTGCCCTTCGCCGGGAATGTAAGCCGTTACCTCAATGCCGTTGGTCAGACGAACCCGGGCCACCTTGCGCAGTGCCGAATTCGGTTTTTTCGGCGTGGTCGTGTACACCCGAGTACACACACCCCGCTTCTGAGGCGAACCTCCCAGCGCGGGCGCCTTGTTCTTCTTGATTACTTCTTCACGACCGAAACGAACCAGTTGGTTTATTGTTGGCAACTCAACCTCCTTAAAGTTATTCCAAAAAAGACACAGACTTAAAATTTAATATTTCAATCTTTTTTTTACAACTTCTTTTTAAAAATTTACTTGGCCGGTACCGTCTCGGGGACCTCCTCTTCCGCCCCGGTTTCGGTCTTGGCCTCCACCTGCAATTTCTTGAACTTCTTCAACCCGGTTCCCACCGGAATCAGGTTTCCGACAATCACATTTTCTTTCAATCCGTACAGGTAATCCACCTTTCCGGCCACGGCAGCTTCGGTCAATACCCGGGTGGTTTCCTGGAAGGAAGCCGCACTGATGAAGCTGTCGGTGGTCAACGCCGCCTGGGTAATACCCAACAGGATGGGTTCCGAGGTGGCCGGTTCCGCCGGACGCGCTTCGGCCAACTTTTTGCCCTTCTTCTCCAGCTGCCGATTGGTGTACTCAAACTTCATGCGGTCCACCAATTGCCGGGTACGGAAACGTGAATCGCCCGGATCGGTAATCACCACCTTGTTCCGAATCTTTTCGTTCTCTTCCTTGAACACGTACTTGTTCACCGTATCGCCTTCCAGGAAGCGGGTGTCGCCCGGATCGATGACGTGGACCCGCTGCATCATCTGACGCACAATAATTTCGATGTGCTTGTCGTCGATGGCCACACCCTGCAATCGGTACACCTCCTGGATTTCGTTCACCAGGTACTCCTGCACCTTACCGGGACCCAGAATTTGCAGAATATCCTGCGGAGCAATGGACCCTTCGGTCAGCATTTCTCCGGCGCGTACGTAATCCCCGTCGTGTACCAGCACATGCTTACTGTAGGGAATCAGGTATTTTTTCTTTTCCAGCGTACCTTCCACAATCACTTCCCGAATACCGCGTTTAATAGTTCCGAATCGTACCACACCGTCTATTTCGCTCACCACCGCCTGCTCTTTCGGCTTACGCGCTTCGAATAGTTCAGCTACCCGGGGCAATCCACCGGTAATGTCTTTGGTTTTACCAATTTCTCGCGGAATTCTGGCCAGCACCGTACCGGCTTTCACCTTCTGTCCGTCGTTCACCCGAATCTGGGCTTTTACCGGCAGAATATAAGTAGCCAATTCGTTGCCTTCCTCGTCCAGAATTTTAATGTGCGGACTTAAAGCCTTATTACGGGATTCGATGATGACCCGCTGTTTCTGCAGGGTCTGTTCATCCAACTCTTCGCGGGCGGTCACATTCTCGACAATATCCACAAACTTGACGTATCCGCTCTGCTCGGTTAAGATTACCGTGGAATAGGGATCCCATTCGAAGAGCAGTTCATTGCGTTTTACTTTTTGTCCTTCGTCCACAAAAATCCGCGAACCGGACTGCACATTGTATTTAATCAGAGTGCGCCCTTCGTCGTCCATAATCAAGATTTTACCGTGCTGCCCCAGAGCAATTTTTTTGGCGTTGTGCTCGGCGTCCACATCTTCTTCTTCCACTTCAATGAAGCGCAAATCCTGGTATTTCACCGTGCCGTCGAAGCGGGAAGTTACCTGCGACTGAGCGGCAATACGCCCGGCGATACCACCGATGTGGAACGTTCGCAGCGTCAACTGGGTACCTGGTTCGCCAATACTCTGGGCGGCCATAATTCCCACTGCTTCGCCAATGTCCACCAGACGACCGGTAGCCAGATTACGCCCGTAGCACAGGGCACACACTCCGCGTTCGGACTCACAGGTCAGGACGGAGCGGATTTTAATGGATTCGATGGCCGATTCGTTAATCAGGTGAGCCACCTCTTCGTCAATCAACTGCCCGGCTTTCACAATCAGTTCACCGGTAATCGGATCGTACACATCGTCCACCGCCACTCGACCCAACACCCGGTCGGCCAGCGGTTCAATGATGCGCTCACCCTCTTTGATCGGGAAGGTTTCGATACCCAGAATGGTGCCGCAATCGTACTCGGTAATCATCACATCCTGCGCCACGTCCACCAGACGACGGGTCAAATAACCGGCGTCGGCTGTTTTCAGCGCGGTGTCTGCCAGACCCTTGCGGGCACCGTGGGTAGAGATAAAGTATTCCTGTACCGACAACCCTTCGAAGAAGTTTGCGGTAATGGGGTTTTCAATAATTTCTCCAGTGGAACCCGAGAGGGTTTTTTGCGGCTTGGCCATCAAGCCCCGCATCCCGGCCAGCTGGCGAATCTGTTCGCGGCTACCCCGGGCACCGGAATCGGACATCATGTACAGAGAATTGAACCCGTCCTTGTGATCCTTTAAAATCTTAAACAGTTCGTAGGACACCTCTTCCGTCACCCGCGTCCAGATGTCGATGACCTTATTGTAGCGCTCACCGTCGGTAATAATCCCCATCTGGTACTGCTCTTCCAGCTGGCGCACCTCTTCGTACGCCTGTTCCACAATACGCTTTTTGCTTTCCGGAATCACAATGTCGTCCAGACCAATGCTGGTCCCGGCGCGGGTGGCGTAGGTAAAGCCAAGATTTTTCAATTCATCCAGGAACTGCACGGCTTCCAGGTTTCCGATGGTTTTCAACACCCGGGAAACCAGTCGTTCCAGCGATTTTTTGCTCAACGTTTCATTGACAAAGCCGACTTCCTTGGGGACAATACTGTTAAAGAGCACCCGTCCAGCGGTGGTGTCGATGATTTGTCCGTCCACTCGCACTTTAATCTTTGCGTGCAAATCCACTTTCTTATCGTCCAGGGCAATCAACACTTCCTCCGGCGAAGCAAAGGTTTTCCCCTCACCAAGCACACCGTCTTTCTCTTTGGTAATATAGTAGCATCCCAACACCATGTCCTGGGAGGGAATGGCTAACGGACGGCCATTGGCGGGAGAGAGAATGTTGTGCGACGCCAGCATCAGCAAGCGGGCTTCCATTTGGGCCTCGTAAGAAAGCGGCACGTGCACGGCCATCTGGTCGCCGTCAAAGTCGGCATTGAAAGCGGCGCACACCAGCGGGTGAATCTCAATCGCTTTGCCTTCAATCAAAACCGGCTGGAAGGCCTGAATACCCAGACGGTGGAGGGTCGGCGCCCGGTTCAGGAGCACCGGATGGTCTCGCACGATCTCTTCCAGCACCTCGAACACGATGGCGTCGCGCTTGTCCACAATGCGCTTGGCGCTCTTCACAGTTTTCACAATCTTGCGCTCTTGCAATTTGCGGATAATAAACGGCTTAAACAGTTCCACCGCCATTTCCTTGGGTAAACCACACTCGTAGAGGCGCAATTTCGGCCCCACCACAATCACCGAACGTCCGGAGTAGTCCACCCGTTTACCCAAAAGATTCAGGCGGAAGCGTCCTTGTTTTCCGCGCAACATGTCGGAGAGCGACTTCAGAGGTCGATTGCCGTCGGAACGCACGGCGGTGGTCCGTTTGGTATTGTCGAACAGGGCATCCACCGCTTCCTGCAGCATGCGCTTCTCGTTGCGTAAAATGACTTCCGGCGCCCGAATGTCCATCAGTTTTTTCAGACGATTATTGCGAATAATCACCCGACGGTACAGATCGTTCAGATCGCTGGTGGCAAAGCGTCCACCTTCCAGGGGAACCAGCGGGCGCAATTCCGGCGGAATAACCGGAATAACGTCCATTACCATCCATTCCGGACGATTCTTCAGTTCGCCGTTCTCCCGGGTACGGAAGGCTTCCACCACTTTCAGGCGCTTGAGGGCTTCCTGCTTCTTTTGCTTGGATTTTTCGGTGCGCAACACCGCCCGTAATTCTTCCGCCAGCTCGTCAATATCGATGCGACGCAGCAATTCGCGGATGGCTTCGCCGCCCATGCCGGCTATAAATTTCTCCGGATCATCGTCCGGCAAGTTCTTTTCTTCGGGAGACAATCCTTCCAGGATGTTCAGGTATTCTTCTTCCGTAATCACATCGCCGGTAGAGTAGCTGGTTTTACCCGGTTGAATCACCACGTAAGCCTCGTAGTAAATCACCTTTTCCAGCAACTTGGGCGAAATATTCAACAGGTAACCGATTTTACTGGGGGTAGAACGAAAGTACCAGATGTGCACAATCGGGACGGCCAGGCTAATGTGTCCCATCCGCTCGCGGCGCACCGCTTTGGTGGTTACCTCCACTCCACACCGATCGCAAATAATGCCTTTATAACGAATCCGTTTGTATTTTCCGCAATGACATTCCCAGTCCTTTACCGGTCCAAAAATCTTTTCGCAGAACAGTCCATCTTTCTCGGGTTTAAAAGAACGATAATTTATGGTCTCAGGTTTGGTCACCTCGCCGTAACTTTTTTCCAGAATGGAGTTCGGCGAAGCCAGACCAATGGAAATTTTAGATATTTGCCCCTTCTTGGGGTAAATATCGATGCTAAATCTGTCTTTATAATCTAAATTAGCCATAAAAGTTAAACCCTCGTTTATTATAAAAAGACACCCATTAAACAGGGAAATCTTTTTATTTATTCAACCTTAACATCCAGGCCCAATCCCTGGAGTTCTTTAACCAGAACATTGAAAGATTCCGGTCGTCCGGGTTCCGGTAGATTGTCGCCTTTCACGATGGACTCGTACACCCGGGTTCGTCCCTGCACGTCATCGCTCTTGTAGGTCAGAATCTCCTGCAAGGTGTGCGCCGCCCCGTAGGCTTCCAGCGCCCAGACCTCCATTTCTCCGAATCGCTGCCCACCAAACTGAGCCTTACCGCCCAGCGGCTGCTGCGTAATGAGCGAATAGGGTCCGATGGAACGGGCATGGATTTTGTCGTCCACCATGTGGGAGAGTTTCATCATGTAAATGTAGCCCACGGTCACTTCCTGATCGAACGGCTCACCGGTTTGTCCGTCGTAAAGTCGGGTTTTTCCGGTAGTGGGCAGTCCGGCCTTCTTCAACTCTTCAATCAACTCCTCGAAGGTAGCGCCGTCGAACACCGGGGTGGCGTAGAACTTGTCCAGGATTTTACCGGCCCAACCCAGCGTAGTTTCAAAAATCTGCCCCAGGTTCATTCGCGAAGGCACACCCAACGGATTCAATACAATGTCTACCGGCGTACCGTCTTCCAGGAACGGCATGTCTTCCATGGGAACGATTTTGGAAACCACTCCCTTATTTCCGTGCCGGCCGGCCATCTTGTCGCCCACTTTCAGCTTGCGCTTCTGAGCCACGTACACCTTGGCCAACTGCACAATGCCGGGAGGCAGTTCGTCTCCAATCATGATTTTGTATTTTTCGGTACGCAGATCATTCTCTATTTCGTGCATCAATTTCTTGAATTCGCCGAACACCGAGCGCACGTAGTCGTTCTGCTGATCGTCTTCGAACCAGGGTTCCAGATAGTCAATCAGATCAATTTCCACTTTTGAAAGTGCTTCTTTGCTCAGTTTCGCCTTCGGTTTAACCAGGTATTTTCCGGCTTTGGTTTTCACCCCCTTGGTGGGCACGCCTTTAAACTTTTCCACCAGGTGTTCAATTAAGCGCTTTTGAATGTTTTGAACCTTTTCTTCCGCTTCGCGCTCTAACTGTTCAATTTTCTTTTTATCTTCCCGTTTAGTTTTGGGATCTTTTTTCTTGCGCGAGAACAGCTTGGTGTCGATTACAATGCCTTCCATTCCCGGCGGCAGTTTCAGACTGGCATCTTTCACATCGCCGGCTTTGCTACCGAAAATTGCCTTGAGCAATTTTTCTTCCGGAGTGGGCTCGGTTTCGCCCTTGGGAGTGACCTTTCCTACCAGGATGTCTCCCGCCTTCACTTCTGCCCCGACCCGAATGATGCCGTTCTCGTCCAGATTCTTAGTGGCTTCTTCGGAAACGTTGGGAATTTCACGGGTCAGCTCTTCTTCTCCGCGCTTGGTGTCCCGCACCTGTATTTCAAATTCCTCAATGTGAATGGAAGTGTACACGTCGTCCCGGGCAATGCGTTCCGAGATGACAATCGCGTCCTCGAAATTGTAACCGTTCCAGGGCATGAAAGCCACCAGAATATTCCGTCCCAGAGCCAGTTCGCCGTTTTCGGTAGCGTGCCCGTCCGCCAACACCTGCCCTTTAGTCACCCGCTGCCCTTCGTGCACCAGCGGCCGCTGATTAATGCAGGTATTCTGGTTGGTGCGGACAAACTTCATCAACTCGTATTCCACCCGCTGGGCTTCGCCGGTCAGAATCTGGCGCAAATCTTCTACCGTGCCGGGATCCACCTTAATGACAATCTTTTCGCTGTCCACCTTTTCCACCACGCCATCTACCTCGGAGATGACCAGTGCACCGGAATCGCGGGCCACCTTGGATTCCATTCCGGTTCCCACAATGGGCGCTTCCGGACGAATCAGCGGCACTGCCTGGCGCTGCATGTTCGATCCCATCAGGGCGCGGTTGGCGTCGTCGTGTTCCAGGAAAGGAATCAACGAAGCCGAGGGCGACACAATCTGATTGGATGCCACGTCGATGTACTGCACCTCTTCCGGATTGGCTAACAGAAAGTCACCCCGTTTCCGGACCTTTACCATTTCTTTTTCAAACTTCTTGGTCTTCTGATCCACCGGCGCGTTAAACTGAGCAATGACCGCCCGCTCTTCGTCGTCCGCAGACAGATATTCAATTTTGTCGGTCAGCTTGCCGTTTTCCACTTTGCGGTAGGGCGTCTCAATAAAACCAAACTCATTCACCCGTCCCAGCACGCACAGCGAAGAAATCAGACCAATATTGGGACCTTCCGGGGTTTCAATCGGGCACAAACGGCCGTAATGGGTGTAGTGCACGTCCCGCACCTCGAACCCGGCCCGTTCCCGGGTTAATCCGCCCGGCCCCAGAGCGCTCATCCGGCGCTTGTGAGTCAACTCGGACAACGGGTTGGTCTGATCCATGAATTGAGACAACTGAGACGTACCAAAGAAGGTATTAATGACCGAAGTAATGGCCCGGGCATTAATCAACTCTTGCGGCGTCAGGGTTTCCGAATCGCCCAGATTCATCCGCTCCTTAATCGTACGAGCCATTCGGGTCAATCCCAGGTTCATCTGAGCGGATAGTTGCTCGCCCACCGTACGCACCCGGCGATTGCCCAGATGGTCGATGTCGTCCGTCGAGCGATTGCCTTCCCGCAGGTCAATCAAATACTTAATAATTTCAACAAAATCTTCCTTGGTCAGAACCGTATTTTCAACGTCAACATCCAGCCCCAACTTCTTGTTCAGGCGGTAACGTCCCACCTTGCCCAACTCGTACCGGCGCGGGTTGAAGAACATTTTGTCCAGCAATCCCCGGGCGGTTTCAATGTCGGGTGGTTCGCCGGAACGCAGCAAACTGTAAATTCGCCGCAGGGCTGTCTCTTCGTCCTTGGCATCATCTTTTTCCAGGGTGTTGAGAATCAGATTGGGCAGGGTCGGATCGTTTACCTGCGCCAGCCGAATGGTTTTAATTCCGGCGCTCTTGAGCGCTTCCACCGTATCCTCATCCAGCACCGTCCCCTCTTCCACCAGCACCTCGCCGGTCGTCTGATCTACAATGTCTTCCACCGTCTTGCGCCCCACCAACGAAAGGGTGTCCGCCTCCTTCAGATCGATCTCTTCAATTAAATTGAAGATTTCCAGGATTTCTTTGTCGGTGGCAAAGCCCAGGGCGCGCAAAAAGGTGGTGACGTAAAATTTTCGCTTCCGATCGATGTACACATGCAAGATGTCGTTCACGTCGGTCATAAACTCCACCCAGCTTCCGCGGAACGGAATGACCCGGGCAGAGAAAATTTTGGTACCATTGGGATGAATGCTCTCATCAAAGAACACGCCGGGAGCCCGATGCAACTGGTTTACAATCACGCGCTCCGCTCCGTTAATAATAAAGGTACCCCGGCTGGTCATGTAAGGCAGGTTTCCCAGGTACACATCCTGCTCAATCATTTCGGTGTAGTTGTCGGTTTCGCCGGTGGTATCCTTAATGGAGAGACGCAACTTGGCCTTCAGCGGAACCGCGTAAGTCAGCCCTCGTTCCCGGCATTCCCGAACGCTGTACTTGGGCTTATCGATGTAGTACTCCACAAAGTCGAGAATAAAATTTTCCCGACTATCCACAATGGGAAAGATACTCAAAAAAACCGCCTGTAAACCTTTCTCTTCGCGCTGATCAGGCGGCACGTCTTCCTGCAAAAACTCCCGAAAAGATTGACGTTGAATATCCAGAAGGTCTGGATATTCAACATCGGTAGGAATCTTTGAGAACGATTCTCTTTGAATCATGACTCCAGTTTTCAAAGAATTCACCTCTTTTTAGATTCAAATTTACAAAACAGGCAATTACTTAATCTCTACAGAGGCGCCAACTTCTTCTAATTGTTTCTTAATCTCTTCCGCTTCCGCCTTGGAGACACCTGTTTTCACTTCCTTCGGTGCAGATTCCACCAGTTCTTTGGCCTCTTTCAAGCCCAGATTGGTAATCGCCCGCACCACTTTGATGACCTGGATTTTCTGAGAACCAATGTCTTTGAGCACCACATCGAATTCGGTCTTTTCTTCGGCGGCGCCGGCTTCGGCACCCGGTGCGGCGGCACCAGCCACCGGCATGGCCACGGGAGCGGCTGCAGTCACACCAAATTTCTCTTCGATATCCTTAACCAGCTCGGAAATCTCCAGCATCGTCGCCTTTTCTAAATACGCAAGGACATCTTCACGGGTAATTTCTGCCATTTTCCTATTACCTCCAATTAATCATGCAATTATCAATTAAAATTTATTTCTTTTGCTCTTCTAAAGCTTTTAATGCTCCAACCAATTTTACCAGTGCCCCGTTCAAGGTTGCTGCCAACTTCGACATGGGGGACTGTAACATGCTGGCAAACTGACCGATCAGTTCTTTCCGCGAGGGCAATTTAGCCAATTGTTCCACCCGGTCGGGTCCGACAATGGTACCCTCGAAATAGGCTGCCTTAATCTTGAGCATCGATCGCAGCTCTTTCTCCTTCTCCAGCACCTTCATCGGGAGGGTCGGATCGTCGTAACTAATGGCGTAGGAATTCACGCCTTTCAGAAATTCGTCCATCCCCTCAATTCCGGCCTGGTGAAAGGACAATTTTGCCAGCGTGTTTTTTACGACCCGGTATTCCACATTCGCTTCCCGAAACTTGCGTCGCAACTCGGTGGTCGTATTCACATCCATGCCGGTAAAATCCGCCAGATATATTCCGGTGGCTTTACCGAACTTTTCGCTCATCTCTTGGACAAGTTTTTCTTTCTGTGGCGTCGGCATAGCTAATCCTCAATCTTTATCAGTTAGTCCTGATACTCTTGTGTATTGGTAACCATTTTAATTCCCGGTCCCATGGTACTGGAAATATGGATGCTCCGCAGGTACACCCCTTTGGCGCTGGCTGGTTTCAAACTAATAATGGTTTGAATCAGGGTCTTAATGTTGTCCTTTAACTTGTCCTTCTCAAAGGAACATTTACCCACACTGGTGTGAATAATACCGGTTTTGTCCACCCTGAAATCGATTTTACCAGCCTTAATTTCCTTGACCGTTTCCTTCACATTCATGGTTACAGTACCACTTTTGGGGTTGGGCATTAATCCCCGCGGACCCAAAATTCGCCCCAGGCGTCCCAGGTCTTTCATGGCATCGGGCGTGGCAACCACCACATCAAAATCCAACCAACCTTCTTTCTGAATTTTCTCGATGTAATCTTCATAGCCCACGTAATCCGCCCCTGCTTCCTTGGCTTCTTCCGCTTTCTCGCCCTTAGCAATTACCAGAACACGCACCTCTTTTCCCAGGCCATGCGGTAAGGTTACCGTGCCACGTACTGCCTGATCCGCTTTTCGGGGATCGACACCCAGACGAACCGCAATCTCTACCGACTCGTCAAATTTTGCCGAAGCGGTTTTCTTTACCAGCTCTACAGCTTCATCAACGGTATATTCCCGTTTTTCAATTAGTTGAGCAACTCTCTGATATCTTTTACTTCTCTTTTTCATCGATACCCTCACCACAAATTATTCAACAACTTCAATTCCCATACTTCTTGCCGTACCTTCGATAATTCTCATTGCTGCCTCTAAACTTGCTGCGTTTAAATCCGGCATCTTCGTCTGAGCAATCTCTTCGACTTGCTTACGGGTGACCTTCCCCACTTTATTCATATTGGGCTCTCCCGATCCCTTTTCCAATCCAGCCGCTTTGAGCAGCAGAGTGGAAGCAGGGGGAGTCTTCGTAATGAAACTGAAGGAACGATCGGCGTAAACCGTAATCACAACCGGAATAATATAGCCTGCTTTGTCCTGCGTTTTAGCATTGAAGGCTTTGCAGAACTCCATAATGTTAACACCGTGCTGTCCCAAAGCCGGACCCACAGGTGGAGAGGGATTCGCCTGTCCGGCAGGTATCTGCAACTTGATGTATCCAATTACTTTCTTTGCCATGACAATTCCTGTATCTTTATTTTTCCAACTCTATTTGCAAAAAGTCAAGTTCTACCGGCGTCGGGCGTCCGAAAATACTGACCGAAACTTTTACCTTTTTCTTTTCCTCATTCACCTCTTCAATAATTCCGGTAAAATCGGCAAATGGCCCGTCGATAACCCGAATAGCGTCGCCGACTCGAAACGGAATTTCCACTTTTTCCACTTCGGTCTCTTTGCGATCCACACGTCGCAGAATAGCCTCAACTTCTTCCTGACGTACGGGCGTGGGGTGATTGCGGGGCCCGACAAAACTGATGACTCCGGGCGTTTCCTGAACCAGGTGCTGCGTCTTGGTATTCAACTCCATTTCTATTAAAATGTAACCCGGAAAGAACACCTTGTTTTTCAACCGTTTTTTACCATCCCGCATTTCCAGAATTGGTTCCGAGGGCACCACAATCCGGCCAAAATACTCTTCCAGCCCTTTGAACTTAATTTCGTTTTCCAAATGGGCTTTGACCTTGTTCTCCTGTCCCGAATAAACCCTCAGTGTATACCACTTCTTTTCCACAACCCGCCTGCCTTCTCTTTAGTACAATAAATTCACGATTTTTGAAACAATGGTATCGGTTAAGAAAATAAAAATAGTGAACAGTCCGGAAATCACAATCACCACGATGGTCGAATTAATCAGTTCTTCGCGTTCGGGCCACACCACCTTCCTCATTTCAACCCGCACATCTTCAATAAACTGCATCACCTTCTTGAACATGGCTTCTCTAACCCTTCTTCTCTTTCCATTAAAGCGAGGTGCATAAAAAAACTCATCAATTGGTAAAAAAGCAGGCCTGGAGGGACTCGAACCCCCAACCCCCGGTTTTGGAGACCGGTGCTCTAGCCAATTGAGCTACAGGCCTACACCAATCAACGAGTTACCTCGTTTCCTTATGAATAGTGTGTTTATTACAAAACCGACAGTACTTCTTATACTCAACTCGCTGAGGATGTAATCGCTTATTTTTCGTGGTCGTATAGTTTCGTTGCTTACAGACCGTGCATTCCAGGGTGATAATCTCGCGCACTTTTCCACTCCATGATTATTTCAAATACCATTATTCAATAATTTCGGTCACCACACCAGCGCCAACCGTACGTCCACCCTCGCGAATTGCGAAACGTAATTCTTTTTCCATGGCGATCGGCTTCATCAGCTCCACTTCCATCACGATGTTGTCGCCAGGCATCACCATCTCCACACCTTCCGGTAATTTAATGGTGCCGGTCACGTCGGTGGTACGGAAATAGAACTGCGGACGATAATTGTTAAAGAACGGGGTGTGACGGCCACCTTCTTCTTTCTTCAGCACATAAACCTGCCCTTTGAACTTGGTGTGCGGCGTGATGGATCCAGGAGCAGCAATCACCATTCCGCGTTCCAACTCGTCTTTTTCCACACCACGCAACAGCAAACCCACATTATCACCAGCCACACCTTCGTCCAG
>JAJRXE010000376.1 GCA_024276455.1 Calditrichota bacterium | reverse complement strand
GTTAATTAACCAGCGGAGGTAAAACAGCATTCCACCGCCGATCAGAAACAGCGGCCAGATGGTTTCCCAATCCACGTACAACCAGCCCAGATTGCGAGCCAGAAATAAAAATCCCACCCCGATGAGGATAATTCCCCAGATTAAACTATTGTCCTTGCGGTGCATCGTTTTTCCTTTCGATTTATTTTTTCCCTTCTTGTTTGAGATTAGTTACGTAAAAACCGGCCTCCGGGTTGCCTGGCAATTTAGGGAGTTGGAGTACGAAATCCAAATTTTCCCAATTCTGAGGTTGATCGAAATAGGCAAAGGAAAAAAATTAAGCCAATGAAAATTCCCTCCAGTATTTTATATTTCTGCGTAGAGAAAATCCGGGATTAAAATAAGAAGGAGGCCGACACGTGAATACGCGCCAATTGGGAACAGACGGTCCCTGGCTTACCGAGATTGGTCTGGGAGCCTGGGCCATCGGGGGACCCTGGCAGTGGGGCTGGGGGGCGCAAGAGGACGAGCAATCCATCTTAACGATTCACAGAGCTTTGGAACTGGGGATTAACTGGATTGACACCGCGGCGGTGTACGGTCTGGGGCATTCCGAAGAGGTGGTCGGCAGGGCGATTGCCGGGCGCCGGGAGGAAGTGTTCATCGCCACCAAGTGCGGCCTGGTGTGGGACGACCGTGGCCGGGTGCGCAACAACCTCCGTCCGGAAAGCATCATGCGGGAAGCGGAAAATAGCCTGCGCCGGCTTAACGTGGAGGTGATTGACCTGTACCAGATTCACTGGCCCGATCCGAATACACCGGTGGAGGAGAGCTGGGGCGCCCTGGTGCGGCTGCAGGAGAAGGGACTGGTGCGCTACATCGGGGTCAGCAATTTCGATGTGCCCCTATTGGAGAAGTGCGAAGCCATTCACCACGTGAATTCTCTGCAACCGCCTTACAGTTTGTTGCGCCGGGAGGTGGAGGTGGAAATTCTGCCCTGGTGTCGCTCCCACGGGGTGGGCGTGGTGGCTTACAGTCCCATGCACTCCGGTTTGTTGACCGGCAAATTCGATCTCTCGCGCCTGGCGCCGGACGACTGGCGGCGCAAGAGCCCGGACTTTCAGGAACCGCAGCTGAGTAAAAATCTGGCCTTTGTGGAGGCCTTGCGCCCCATCGCCGAGAAGTACGGCAAAACGGTGGGGCAACTGGCCATTGCCTGGGTGTTGAACCATCCGGCGGTGACTTCGGCCATTGTGGGAGCCCGGCGGCCGGAGCAGGTGGAAGAGATTGTGGGCGGAGCGGAATGGAAAATCGCAGCGGAGGATTTGCAACTGATTGAGCGACTCAGTGAAAAACATTTGCGGTGAGTAGATCCTCGCCGGTCGATCCGAAAAGAGACTTCGAAACCCGGATTTTTACTAATTTTCTGACCGGGAGGTAAGGCGGAAAAAAGTGGGAAAAACGGGAATGCCAGGAGACCTCCCCGATTGCGTTACAGGGGTGCAGAAAGAGGGGGAGTAGCACCGGGCAATTGGGGCAGGTGAAGGATTTCCGGAGCGGGATTTTCGTGAAATTTGCTTGTATAATCAATAATAATTTATTATTTTTATTAGATTTTAGAACCAGATAACTCCTGGAGGTTTGGAATGAAATTTTCTTTAATGCGGGACGATATTTACAACGCCTTGCAAAAGGTAGTAACGGTCATTCCTCAACGGTCAACCTTCATGATGACCCAGAATGTGCTGCTGACAACCGAAGACAATTTGTTGAAGCTCAGCGCCACCGATCTGGAAATTACCCTGTTGAGCTGGGTGGGGGCTTCCATTGAGGAGGAAGGGGCGGTGGCCATTCCCGGACGCCTGTTCCACGACATTATGCGGGAATTGCCCAACGTGGAGCTGCGTTTTGAAGTGGATGAGAATTACCGCATGACCATTACGTCCGATTTCGGGCGTTACAAAATATCCGGGGTGAATCCGAAAGAATTCCCCCGCCGGCCGGACCTGGGCGAGAACGTGAAGCAGGTGACCTTTACTAACGATGTGTTAAAGCATCTGATTGAGAACACCATTTTTGCCTGCTCCACCGACGAGTTGCGGGCCGCCCTGACCGGGGTGTTTTTCAATATTACGCCGGGAAAGATCGATGCGGTGGCCACCGACGGCCATCGGCTGGCCAAAATGACCTACACCGATCCGACTCTGCCGGATTTAACCATCTCCGCCATTATTCCCACGCGTTCTCTGAATTACGTCCTGCGCAATCTGGACGGTGAGGGGACCAGCACCCTTTACATTGGCGACAAGCACGCCCTGGTGGAAATGGCCGACATTCAGCTTTTTGCCCGGCTCATTGAGGAAACTTTTGTGGATTACGAACGAGTGATTCCCCAGGAAACCCCGTTAGAAATGCAGGTAAACACGGCAGAATTTTACGGATCGGTGAAGCGCGTCTCGCTGTTCTCCAATCCTCTAACCTCCCAGGTGGTGCTGCGAATTTTTCCGGATCATGTGGAACTCCATGCCGAAGACATCGATTACGGCGGGGAAGCCCAGGAGCAGGTGGGTTGCCAGTTCAATGGAGAAGAGTTCCTGATCGCCTTTAATTCTCGCTATTTGCAGGAAATATTACGTCACGTTCCCACCGAGGAGATGATGTTGCAATTTGTGCGTCCCGATTACGCCGTGTTGATTAAACCGCTGGAGAATCCCGAGAATCTGGAACAATTAATGTTGTTAATGCCAGTGCGATTGGATGCCGCTGAATGATTTTGCAGTCGTTAGCATTAACCAATTTTCGCAATTATCGAGAGGCAAAGATTGATTTTCAGGAAGGAGTAAACGTCCTGTTTGGCCGCAATGGTCAGGGAAAAACCAATATTTTGGAAAGCATTTATTACCTGGCTTTGACGAAAAGTTTTCGTACCAGTAACGATCAAAATTTGATTTACTATCAGCAGGATTTTTTTCGAATTCAGGGAGATTTTAAGACGCAGCAGGGACGATTACATAGGGTTGCCATTGCCTATTCCCCTCAGGAGGGGAAACGGCTCCAACACAACGGTCAGCGGGTCGGCCGGTTCGCTGACTACATCGGAACCGTCCCGCTGGTTTTGTTAGCCCCTTCCGACCTGGAGATCAGTCAAGGTGGTCCCCATTACCGCCGCCAGTTTCTGGATATTATGCTCTCCCAGGCCAGCAAACTTTACCTGCACCATTTAATTCAATATCGGCGGGCTCTGAAACAGCGAAATTTATTGCTTCAGCAAGAGAATCTGGAAACGCGTCTGTTGGAATCCTGGGACGATGCGCTGGTTCAGCACGGAGTTGTTCTCATCGAGAAGCGCCTGGAGGCGGTGGAACGGTTGGACGAATTAGTCAAAGGCTATTACGCCCGCCTGAGCGGCGGAGGGGACAAAACCAAACTGCTGTACCGGGGAACATTCCAGGTTCCCCCCAACGGCCACCTGACGGAGGTTTTCCGCAGCGCTCTGCAAGCCGTGCGCACCAGGGAGCTGGAACAGGGACTCACTCTGGTGGGGCCGCATCGGGACGA
Organism: Calditrichota bacterium; assembly: GCA_024276455.1. Taxonomy (GTDB): domain Bacteria; phylum Calditrichota; class Calditrichia; order RBG-13-44-9; family RBG-13-44-9; genus JAJRXE01. The sequence goes on along the minus strand of JAJRXE010000376.1, from coordinate 10,455 downwards.
TGTGCTTTTTCTTTTAAACGGAAAACCGTTGCGGGTGGTGGGGTCTCAGGGAGAACATAAAACCTTCATTATTTCGTTAAAAATGGCCGAACGGGAGTATTTGCAAAATATTCAGCACGAAGCGCCCATACTGTTATTTGATGATATTTTCGGGGAACTGGATGCCGGACGCATCCTGAATATGATTCGTTCGCTGGCCCGGATCGGTCAGACGTTTATTACCACCACTTCGCCGAACTTCTTTGGGAAAATGGAAAATTGGGAAACGAAACCGGCTTTTTACGAGATTGAGAATGGAACCGTTCAGCGTCGTGAAAGTATATGAAAGAAGCAAAGCCGTTAAGTCAACTCATTACCCAATTTTTGAAGTCCATTGGGATCCATGAACGGGTCGAAGAGAACCTGGCAATCGCTTTCTGGGATGCTGTGGTAGGCGAAGAAATTGCCCGGCATACCGAGCCTATGAAGGTTGCCAGGGGCATTCTGTTTGTGCGAGTTAATGACACGGTTTGGCGCAATGAGTTGCAGTTTTTTAAAACCGATATTTTGCAAAAATTGAATGAGAAAATCGGGAAGAACGTGGTCAAGGACATAAAATTTTATTGAGAGGTTAACAGATGGCAGAGGAAACGAAAAAGAACAGGCAGGAATACTCGGCGGACAAAATACAGGTATTAAAGGGGTTAGAGGCGGTTCGGCGGCGGCCGGCCATGTACATTGGGGACACCACCTCCCACGGATTGCACCATCTGGTTTACGAGATTGTAGACAACAGTATTGACGAAGCCATGGCGGGCTATTGTACCAAAATAGAGGTGATTATTCATCCGGACGAAAGCATTACCGTGATTGACAACGGCCGCGGCATTCCGGTGGACCAGCACAAAGAGTTGAAAAAGTCCGCCCTGGAAGTGATTATGACCGTACTGCACGCCGGCGGAAAGTTCGATAAATCGACCTACAAAGTTTCCGGCGGATTGCACGGGGTGGGCGCTTCGGTGGTAAACGCCCTCTCGGAATGGTGCGAAGTAGAAGTGTTTCGCGATGGCAAGGTGTATTACCAGCGCTACGAGCGGGGCATCCCCAAAACCCCGGTGAAAGTTGTCCGTAAAACCAAAAGTACCGGAACCAAAACCACTTTTCTGGCCGACAAAGAGATTTTTCGCCGGGTGAAATACAATTTTGATGTGCTGGCCAAGCGCCTCCGCGAGCTGGCTTTTTTGAACAAGGGACTGAAAATTGTATTGAAGGACGAGCGCGACGGCAATGAGGAAATTTACCATTACAAGGGCGGTCTGGTGGAATTTATTAAATACCTGGATCAGAACCGCACCGCCCTGCACAAACCGATCTATTTTTCCGGCGAACGCGACGGGGTGGAAGTGGAAATCGCCTTCGAATACAACGACTCCTACAGCGAGAACATTTTTACTTATTGTAACAATGTGAATACCATCGAAGGTGGTACCCATCTGGTGGGATTTAAAGCCGCCCTGACCCGCACGCTGAACTATTACGGAAGTAAAAACAACTTGTTGAAGAACGTCCAGTTGCAGGGCGACGATGTACGGGAAGGTTTAACGGCGGTGGTGAGCGTGAAGGTAGCCGAGCCACAGTTCGAGGGGCAGACCAAAACCAAGCTGGGCAACGGCGAGGTGAAAGGAATTGTGGAATCGCTTTTCAACGAGCAGTTTTCCGAATTTCTGGAGCAAAACCCCTCGGTGGCGCGCAAGATTATCGAGAAGAATATTTCGGCGGCCCGTTCGCGGGAAGCGGCCCGGCGAGCCCGGGAGCTCACCCGTCGCAAAAGCGCCCTGGAAAGCAATTCCCTGCCCGGAAAACTGGCCGACTGCAGCATCAGCGATCCGGCCCAGTGCGAACTATTCCTGGTGGAGGGCGATTCGGCTGGTGGCTCCGCCAAGCAGGGACGCGACCGGCGTTTCCAGGCCATTCTGCCCCTGAAAGGGAAAATTCTGAATGTGGAAAAATCGCGCCTGCACAAAATCCTTTCCAACGACGAAATTAAAACAATCATTACCGCCATTGGTGCGGGCATCGGGGAAGAGGATTTTGATCTGGAAAAACTGCGCTACCACAAAATCATCATTATGACCGACGCCGACGTGGACGGCTCCCACATTCGCACCCTGCTGCTGACCTTCTTCTTCCGGTACATGCGGAATTTGATTGAGCGGGGACATGTGTACATTGCCCAGCCACCCCTTTACCGGGTGAAAGTGGGCAAAGACATTTTCTATGCTTACGATGATGACGAGCGCGACGAAATTTTGAAACGTTTCGAGAAAAACGGCCAGAAAGCCAAGGCGGAAATTCAACGTTACAAAGGTCTGGGCGAAATGAATCCCGAGCAGTTGTGGGAAACCACCATGAATCCGGAAAAGCGAACCTTGCTGCAGGTAACCCTGGAAAATGCCGCCGAGGCCGATCACATTTTCAGTATTTTAATGGGCGATAAAGTGGAGCCCCGCCGGCAGTTTATTGAGAAAAATGCCCGCTACGTGCGGAACCTGGATATTTAACGGAATGAAAAACGAGGTGAGTTAGACATATGGAATTGCAAAGACAAAGAATTATTCCGGCGAACATCGAAGAGGAAATGAAGGATTCCTATCTGGATTACTCCATGTCGGTCATTGTTTCCCGGGCCTTGCCGGATGTTCGCGACGGATTGAAACCGGTGCATCGCCGAATTTTGTATGCCATGAACGAACTGGGCTTACAATACAACAAGCCGTACAAGAAGAGTGCCCGGGTGGTGGGCGAAGTATTGGGAAAATACCATCCTCACGGCGACTCGGCGGTGTACGACACCATCGTACGCATGGTGCAGGATTTTTCCATGCGTTACCCGTTGATCGACGGACAGGGAAATTTCGGATCGGTGGACGGCGACGCCGCGGCGGCCATGCGGTACACCGAGATTCGCCTGGCCCGCATTGCCAGCGAAATGCTGCGCGATCTGGAAAAGGACACGGTGGATTGGCGTCCCAATTTCGACGAAACGCTGCAAGAACCGGTAATTCTTCCGGCCGTGTTCCCCAACCTGCTGTGTAACGGGAGCTCCGGAATTGCGGTGGGAATGGCCACCAATATTCCGCCCCACAACTTAAACGAAGTGGTGGACGGCATTATTGCCACCATCGACAATCCGGACATTACCATCGAGGAACTCATGCAGTACATTCCCGGCCCGGATTTTCCCACGGGAGGCATCATTTTTGGCAGCGAAGGCATTAAAGAGGCCTACCACACCGGTCGGGGTAAAATCATTGTTCGGGGGCGGGCGAATATTGAACACACCCGCGGTAACAAAGAAAAAATCATCATCACCGAAATGCCGTACCAGGTGAATAAGGCTTCCTTCATCGAGAAGACCGCTCAACTGGTGCGGGACAAAAAGATTGACGGCATCAGCGACATTCGCGACGAATCCGACCGCGACGGTTTGCGGGTGGTAGTGGAACTGAAACGGGAAGCTCAGCCGGAAGTGGTGTTGAACCAGCTGTTCAAACACACCCAGTTGCAGGTGACCTTCGGTATCATCAATCTGGCTCTGGTGGACGGGGTCCCCCGGGTGCTCAATTTGCGCCAGATGATCCAGCATTTCATCGACCACCGGCACGAGATTATTCTGCGTCGTACCCGCTACGAGCTGGATCAGGCCGAAAAACGAGCCCACATTCTGGAAGGGTTGAAGATTGCCCTGGACAACATCGACGAAATCATTGCCATCATTAAAAAATCCCGCACCCCGGATACCGCCAAGACGAACTTAATGAAACGTTTCGGCCTCTCGGAAATTCAGGCCAGGGCCATTCTGGACATGCGCCTGCAACGCCTGACCGGTCTGGAGCGGCACAAAATCGAGGAAGAGTACCGGGAGTTGCTCAAGACCATCGCCCGCCTGCGTTCCATTCTGGAGAATGTGCGTCTGCAGATGCAGTTAATCAAAGATGAACTGCTGGAATTGAAGAAAACTTACGGAGATGAACGGCGTACCGAAATCATTCAGAACTACGAAGAATTCTCCATTGAGGACATGATTGCCGAAGAGGACATGGTCATCACCATAACTCGCAACGGTTTCATCAAGCGTTTTCCGGTGAGTGGTTACCGGCGGCAGCGGCGCAACACCCGCGGTAGTGCCGGGGCGGTGGCCAAGGGCGAAGACTTTATCGAGCATCTCTTTATCGCCTCGACGCATCATTACATTTTGTTCTTCACCAATCTGGGACGCTGTTACTGGCTGAAGGTGCACGAACTGCCCCAGGTGGGGAAGGCCGGCAAGGGCCGGGCAATTGTGAACATGATTCAGATTGGTAAAAATGAAAAAATTTCCGCCTTCGTGACGGTAAAAGATTTCACCGATGATGCCTATTTAATCATGGCGACCCGGCAGGGTCTGGTAAAGAAAACCGTGTTGTCCGCTTACGGGAATCCCCGCCGCGACGGCATCAACGCCATCAAACTCAATCCCGGCGACGAGCTGATTGAGGTTAAGCTGACCGACGGCAACAACGACGTGATTTTAGCCACCGCCCACGGCATGGCCATCCGGTTCAACGAAAAAGAAGTACGGGAAATGGGGCGGATTGCCGCCGGAGTGAAAGGAATTGCCCTGGGCAAAGACGACTACGTGATCGGCATGGTGGTGGTGAAGCGCGAAGGCACCCTGCTGACCGTGAGCGAGCAGGGTTACGGCAAGCGCACGCCCATTAAAGATTACCGCTTGACCCACCGGGCGGGCAAAGGAATCAAGAATTTCAAGATTTCCCCGAAAACCGGCAAATTGGTCTCCATTAAAGAGGTGGTGGACGACGACGATCTGATGCTGATTTCGGCCAAAGGGGTGTTGTTGCGGATTCACGTGGGACGCATTCGGGCCACCGGACGCGACACCATGGGGGTGAGACTGATGCGTCTGGACGCTGGAGATTATGTGACGGATGTGGCACGGGTCATTACCAACGGAGAAGATTAAACTTTTTTGAACAAATCAATAGGAACGGAGAAGGTCAGGTGCAAACCTGGCCTTTTTCTTTTTGATTTGTAACAATCCGGGAACTGAAAAGTTGCCTAACCTGCTGTTCCCATTCGAAATGCCTCTTCTGTTATTATTGTTTTACCAACCTCTCGATGCGAGAGCAAGGGGGATTTACAATTTTAATATTATTAGGCGCTTAGTTGTCGTTTTTAGATTGAGAGACTATAAAAAATTCTTTTTAGGGAATGTGATATTTTTAATAAAATAGAAGGAGATTTTTGATTTTTTTAGAAAAAGTGCTTATATTTGAGAAATAGAGAACTATTAGACGGAGGAAGAATGAAAAAAATATCCGATTCCACGATTCGCCGGATGTCAAAATATTATCGTTCGCTGGAACAGTTGATTGAGCAGGGGGTGGATACCGTTTCGTCGGACACTCTGGCCGAAATGGACGGAATCACCTCGGCTCAGGTGCGTAAGGATCTCTCCTTCTTTGGCACCTTTGGTAAACGTGGCTTTGGGTACAATACCAAAGATCTCAAAAAACAGATTGAAAACATTCTGGGACTTTACCGTACCTGGAATGTGGCGATAGTAGGTGCCGGTAATATCGGGAGGGCATTAACCGAATATGCAGAGTTTAAAAAGCAGGGATTCATTATTCGTTTGATCATGGACAAGGATCCAAAGAAGATCGGGCAGGTGGTGCACGGCCTGGAGATTAAAGATTTTGCCGATGTGAAAAAGCTGGTGGAAGAGGAGCACATCGACATTGCCATTATTGCCGTGCCGGCCGATTCCGCCCAGGCAGTGGCAGACAAACTGGTGGAAGCGGGGGTGAAGGCGATCCTGAATTTTGCGCCTCGCAGCCTGAAGGTACCGCCGGATGTGCGGGTGAAAAACGAGAACATGGCCATCGAGATGGAATCGCTGTCCTACTACCTCTCCAACCGCCAGAAATACTCCTAAAAACGAAGCAGATTTACAGCAGGAAATTTAATAGAATAAGGAACACTCCGGAGCGACTGCTTCGGAGTGTTTTTGATTATCCGCCCGCGAAACACGCGAAATACACTAAAGACCCACGAATGATGCGAATAATCGCGAAATTTGGTGTGATGTCTTTTTCTCCATTTTTTACCCTGAAAGGGTAATAAGATGGGAGCCCGGAGCAACGCTCCGGGGTAGTTAAATCATGAAAATGATCATCCAACGCCCTGAAAGGACACCATAAAAATGTCAAATTGTAAGTTTTTTACCCTTACAGGGCGGATTTTAAGGCAGTGTTTTCCTTTTTGGGAGAGTTTTTGGTTAACCGCCTACGAAACAAGCGAAATAAACGAAAACCATCCAAAGAAAAAAATCCAAATTGAACATTAACTTAAATTTTGCAATAATCACTTAAAGCACCGAATTACTAAAAAACAGGGGATAAAGTAGAAAATTTTACTGAGAGAGTCTGTAACGTTTATTTCTAAATTAGGCTTTCAATTTTATTGTTTTCATTCGGGTTAATTCGTGATTTATTACCTATCCCCAATTTAATATTTCAAGTATTTCGCGTGTTTAGCGGGCAAGATATTAAAACACCACCCACCAGAAGAACAGGGCGATCATGACCAGGCCCAGCACCAGCTTGAAAAGACTTCCGGCCAGGAATCCCAGGAAAGCGCCCATTCCGGCATTCAGTGCCTGGCGCTGCGGTTTACCGGCCAGCAGTTCTCCGGCCACCGCACCGATAAGGGGTCCGAAAATGATCCCGAAAAATCCCATCGTAAAAATGCCCACCACGGTGCCAATCAGGGCGCCCCACACGCCCGCGGAGGAAGCGCCGTACTTTTTCGCGCCCGCCGCTCCGACCCAGTAATCCAGCAGCACCGAAAGGGCGGTAATCATGCCCAGAACCACCATGCTGTTCAGGGAATAGTATTGCCAGTGGGTCAGGAGACCGAAGAGGAGGTAGCCGGCAAAAATGAGCGGAATGCCGGGCAGCAGGGGAATAACGGTTCCGGCCAGGCCGGCCAGCATGATGAGCAGGGTAATGATGAAAAACAAAGTCGTCATGCGATTCAGTTTCCTTTTTATTTTGAATGCCCACGAATCAAACGAATTTATTGGAATAAAATATACATTCTAATTTTACCGGACAAAAACAATGAAATTACTTCATTTCTGTTCAGAAATTTTGTGATCCACTAAAGATTGTTTCTTCTTTGAATAGGAAACGTCTTCTTTTTCTCAATTTAATTCGTCAGATTTGTGGGTTGGAAGTTTATGATTAACCGCGTTCAATCCATTTCTGCAGGACTTCCTGCAGCCAGGGGTCTTCTTCCGTGCTGAAGGGGTAGAGCCCCTTCGCCAGGCGCTGGCGGCAGATTTCGTAGAGAATCACCGCCGTAGCGACGGAAACGTTCAGGCTTTCCACCATCCCGAACATGGGAATGTGAATGGTCTCGTCGGCCATGGCGAGCGCTTCGTCGGAGACACCCCGGTGTTCGTTGCCCACAATGATGGCGCTCGGCTGGGTCCAGTCGATCTCGTAAATGCTTTTAGCGGTGGGCGATACATGAGTGGCGTAGATGGTCAGGTTGCGTTCTTTCAGGGCATCTCGCAACGATTGATGCCGGCGGTAGCGGTGGATGTCCACCCATTTCTTGGCCGAGGCGGATGATTTTTTCCCCAGTTGCGGAAAGGCTTCCTCGGTGTAGAGCAGGTAAACGCTGCCCACGCCGGTAGCATCGCAAGAGCGCAAGATGGCACTCACATTGTGAGGGTCGTGAATATCCTCGCACACCACCGCCAGATCACGCTGGCGATTCCGCAATACCTCCTTCATCCGTCTGATGCGTCGTTCCGTGGGCATCCCCGCTTTCTCTCTGATTTTTACCTTTTCTGAAATATACGTTTTGGCAGGCAAAAATTAAACGGAATTTTTTCGATCAAATTATTCCAGAGAAAGAGTTATTAAAGAAATCAAAATATTGAAACCGATCCTGCAGGATCCAGAGTTGAAAAGACGAACGAAATTCAGAAAGCCCTGGAGGCGACATATCTCAATCCCTTCGATTCTAATGATATTCAAATAAAAGTCTATTTATTCGCCAGATTGTTTGCGGACTTTATTCCCGATTGATGTTGCCGGCATCATCCGGGAATTATTTTATACCCACTTCCATAATAATCACCCCCTTTAATTAATATATTCATTTTAATCTTCCCCGGACAATGTAAGTTTGGTAATAAGCCCGATCTATAAGGAAAATATATTTTTCATTGCACCAAATATCTCCAAACCATCTTGAATTATCTAAAAAGTCATTGTATGATATCCAATTTCCATTTTTATAATAAAGAAGTAAATTTCCCCTGCCTGCTGTAAAAAAATTGTTTGTGCTTGTACCGTGAATATGAAATAGGGTTTCAGTTCTTAATCGAATCCAATGGTTATTTATCCATTGATATAGTCCATCTTCTCCTACCGAAAATAAAATTCCCTCAGGGGACATCCATAATCGATAACCAAATCTACCTGCAGGTGAATACTGATAGTTAAGGTAGGTATCTTTGATAATCCATTGTTTATTTTGGTATTGAAAAAAATAATAATAGGTAGTATCGTAAGGTTGATTATCTCGATTCCAGGCAACTGCATAAACATCCCCAAAATTATTTCCGGCTATACTTAACATAATAGCATCTGTTTTAGTATTTTGTTTAATCCATTTTAATCCGTCATAATGTAACACTATACCACTATCACAACCGACAAATAAATTATTACTGCTGGTATCCCAAATAGATAGACAGATAGGGGAACGGGGAATGTCTGCTAACTTCCAGCTGTAACCATCGTAATGAATAATTAAACCTTTACTTAAAACTTTTCCAGTTTCAAAATCAATCCAGGGATTTTCTCCAACAATCCAGATGTCGTTTTTTAGAAACCCGATTATATCGCTAAACGAAGTAGCTACACCAAGGTTCAGTTTTATATTATTTTCCCATTTTTTGCCATTCCAGTGCCATATTTGATGTTTTTGAACATCGCTATGGCCTACCACCCAGACATTGTTTTCATCGGTTCCCCAGATTCCACTCATCATCACCTACATGGCATCAGGAGCAAAGAGGGTGTCCACTTTCCACATGGGAAAAGCCGAGGCCGGGTAAAGAGGCTCCTGGATTTTTTCACAATGCCACAATAATAACGGAATTGAAATAATAAAGATGAACAATAAGTATTTGTTGAACATATCTTTTCCTTGAAACATCTGGTAATAGGTTTTTAATTGTTTTAGCTTGGGTATGGAATAAGTCTTTCCACTGAAGATATTTTCTTTATCTTGGATTCTTCCTTTAAAAAAGGATCCTTTTTATTCGCACAAAACATTTTCTGCTGTTGTCTAAATTAAAAAAAATTAATTGTCAAGAATTTTTTATTTACTATTAACCGTTGTAAAAGTTAAAACAAATAAAAACCATTGTGCTAGTTATAAAGTTCCATTGAAAATTTATCAGAATTCAAATCAGCTTATTTCTGAAATAGCAAGAAGGTACTTAACCACCCCCTATCCCCCTTCCTACCAGCAGGGAGGGAAAAAAGGGGGTGGATTTATTCGGATAATTGATATTCTATCTCGTTGTTATTACGCAAGTTAAATATTTTAACTATTATAATGGGTAAATATAAGGTTTTTGTTATTATTACTTTTGATCTAACCCTAAATTAATTTATCTAAAATAGCTGACCATTCCTGCAAGTTGTTACCAGAAATGATTTTTTGGAAAGAATCAGTAAATAATAGTTTCTTCGATAAAGTGGTGCTAATTCATGCGAAACTATCCGGCGTATTATCTCAATATTTTAAATTTTCTAATCATTAATTTAATTCTGACGATATTCAAATACAAATTTTGGTTGACTAAAAAAGAACGATGATTAAATTTCAATGCAGGATTCATCTTAACAAATCTGGATGAGGAGGGCCTATCATGAAGAAATTTGGGCTGGTTTTTTTACTGCTGTTTTTCATCGGAACCCATCTGTCCGCGCAGAACTTTCCCAATCCCTTCCGTTACACGGAGCAGAACCGTATGTTCGGCGGCATTGGGATGACCTGGATCGACGGTCAGCCCTACACCACCTTTACCCTGGCGCCGGAGCTTGCCATCGGGAAATTCGGGGTGGGGCTTTATCTGCAGTTTTTAATGGACAACGAGAACAATTTCAAACTGCGCACCGATGAGTTTAAGGACGGAGTGGGCTGGCTGCGCGTTTTCCGTTACGTGCGTTACGGCCAGAAGTATGACCCCTTGTTTGTGCGCCTGGGCATGCTGGATTTGGAGAGCCTGGGCAATGGTTTCCTGATGTGGAACTACACCAACGCCTCCAATTACGACAAGCGTAAAATCGGGATGATTCTGGATGCCGACCTGGGACGCTTCGG
>JAJRXE010000375.1 GCA_024276455.1 Calditrichota bacterium | reverse complement strand
GTAAAACTGAATTACCGGCGGCAAAAAGGAAATATCCTGATTTTCGTTGTAAATATCCAGATGGGTGGTAAAAATCATCTTGGGATATCCTTTTTTTCGCTTGGGATTATTCAATTCGCCCAGAATTCGCCGGAAGTAGTTGTATAATTTTTGACGCAGGAAGGTTTCATTATTCATTAAAACTTCGAAGTCCTGATCTTCGTTCTCAGAATTTTTCAATTTTTTCTGACAACTGACCCGGATTTTACCCAGAAACTCTTCCACCATTTCGGGAGGTTGCGTAATCGAAAGCTCCAATTGCTGACTTTTCTCTTCCTCCTGAATGACGTAATAGGTTGTTAAGCTTAACCGCATGCTTTCGAGATCCCATCGTCGAATGTCCAGCGCAATCAGGGTAACTTCATATTTTTCCATTTCTATCTCCTATTAAGCTTAACTATTAGAATTTCTTCACAACCAAAAACTCCCGAGAATGAACATTTTTTCGAAGGGGAGTTGAGAAAGATGTTTTGTGTTCTTCCCTTTTAACGAAACAAAACCCTAATAGTTGCACAATTTTATTTTTACATATCCCTTTGTTTTAAAACAAATTACCAAAAATCCCTTTGCATTTTTCAGGTTTATTGTATTTTACCGGGATACCCCGGGAATAACGCGCGGCCACACTGAGATGACGCCTCAACCCGAAAGAAGCCGCCATAACAGAAGCGGTTATTCCCGGAGGTTTTCCCGTAACATCTTCCGTTTTCCTCTTTTTTCAACCTCACCCCGTCTGTTTAAATACTTTCCGGCCCCAATCCTAAATCACTCCCTTTTCAGGAATACAAATATTCAATCAGATTCGCATTCGGATCGCGAAAAGGTTCAATCAACCCATCACGGGAAGTTAAAATGGTTGTTACACCAGGTCCATGTCCAGAGATCACACTATTGGAATGAGCCACCAATCCTATGGTTACCGCCCCTTCCCTGTACACCCATCCATATGAAGCATCTGAATCCATTATCGCCACGATGTCTCCGATTCTTAAGGAAGCGAGGTCATATTTTTCGATGGAATTTTCATCAAATACCTGGATGTCGTAGTCGCCGGAGTGCCCGGAAGCACTACCTAATCCGGCCCCCATTAACTTGGCGGGAATAAAGTGGGTGACTCCGATTCCGAGCTTACTTCCCACTTTCAGATTAAACCGGCTCAGCAGAGTGGGATCAATATTCATGGCCAGGATCTCCGGGTAGTAATCCAGTAAGCGCAACCCGACCCCAAAGGATTTGATGAGCATCCGATCGCCAATTGTGAGTTTTTCCAGCACTTCGGGTGGAAAATCGACCATCACATGGTCAATACCGCCGTGCTTGCCGGTTACATATCCGACCGCCCCTTTGGCTTCGCCGGATTGCACCACGGCTTTATTTCCAATACAGGCCAGCACATTCAACGCCGCATTGGGGGAATATTCTCCGGCCGCTTTGCCGCTATTGCGCAGGCTTACTCCCGGCTCCACGTGATCGGCCATCCAGTGAATGGCGCTGTCGCCAATACGAACGTTGTAGGTAATTCCGCCCACACTGGGATAAACTTCCACCCGTCCATTACTGCTGATCACGTAACCGGTTTTCCGTAAGGTTGGATGATCGATTTCGCCAACCACGCTCAACCGCACCAATTCCGAGATATTCATTCTCAAAGCAGGACTGCCCATTAAAAACCTCAACACATCGCCTTAAGAAATTCAAAAATCAAATTAATTAACTCATAATCAGGAAGGGGCACAAAAGGGTTGCTCCAAACAAATAACACCTCTCCGGCCGGCAAATAGCCCCGGGAGACATCTCAACAAATTTTAATCCAGTTCCTGCCCGTACTGCCCCTTACCTGTTTCCTCTCAACTCCGCTGCACCGGATTTTTAATTCCCCAGTTCTTAAAAATCCGGTGTTCCCAACACTTCCCAACAGCTAATGTTTAATAAACAATCTTAAATTTTCAGTTTTGAATAATTTCTAAGCAAAATTTAAATATTAAAAATATTTTTTCAAAACCAAAATCAAATTTTCAAACCATCTTCCATGACCAAATATTCCAGTACTCTAAAACTGGAAAGTGTGTTTTTTTCTCTGAATTACTTGAAAGAGTTTATGAAAATTTTTTTAAAAAATCAATATTTTTTATTAATAAAATCACCAGATTTTTTCGAATGTTCGGGTTGTTTCTGGCATTTGTTTCGCACTCTTCCGGGAAAAAACGAATGCCCGCACTGTTAACAACGGTTTCGATTCCGCCGGGTTTTTCTTATGGTTCTCTCCCTTTCCGGCAACCCATTCTAAGAGTTCACCTTTAATTGTTGGCGAATCTTTTTCTTTTCTTTGAGGAGAAGTTGAATCCGCTTTCTCAATTCGTCCAGATCAAATGGTTTTAAAAACAGGGCATCCGCCATTCGGCGCAGGGTCGCTTCCATTTCCTGGGTGTAATCGAAATAAACGTACATTAAAATAATCGGAATGTCGGGAAAGGAGTTCCGGATTTGACTCAGCAGATTGTAGATGTACACATTGGGAATGTGGATGTCGGTCAAGATCAGGTCGATCTGATTTTTCTGAATGGTCGGAATAATCTGTTTTCCGTCCTGCACAAAATAAACATCGAATTCGTCTCGCAAATATTCCTGGATACTCAAGCCCACATCGGGATCGTTGTCCACTACCAGGATTCGGTGTTTCATGATCGCCCCTGTAAATTTGACATTGGTACAATTGCAAGCACCATGCCAGCAGACAGCACCCGGCAAATCCCCGACTAAGCGCTGTAATTTCAAATAGATAACCAACCCTCGGGGCCGGGGCGTTTCTTCCGGTTATGCGAAATTATTCTTAAACCTTCCAAGAAAAGAGGGATTTCTTCTCAGTTTTAATAATTTTTAACCTGTTGCGTTCATTCGAAGCGAAATCACCAGATTGGAAATACTCACTTTGCGAAAAACAAGGCGGGAAAATAAAAGTTCTTCAAAAAAAAACGCCCGCCTTTCCCTTCCTTACCGGAAGAGCCGGGGCAGCGGGAAGGTACAACGGCAAGGTGGTTATTTTATTCTCGAGAAGGTGGGCTTTACGTCCGCGAGGAAATCAGAGGACGCACGGGTAATCAGCCCGCGGGTCCCGTCCACAGGGGGTGCATTCAGCCACGGTTATTTCGACAACAAACCCATTAAAACGGCGGCAATTTTTCAATAAAACGTAACCATTTGCAGAGCGGGCATCTATTAACAAATGCGCGGAAGTTGCTCCCCGGTTAACATGTCCAAAATCCGGCGGGTACCCAGATTGGTTTCCAGCACCACCCGTCCGGGATGATCGGCGGTCACCTCGCCGATGACGGTGGCCTCCTGCCCCAGGGGTTGTTCTCGCAGGGTCGCCAACACCTGCTCACTGATCCGGGCACTCACCACCAGAATGACCTTGCCTTCGTTGGCCAAAAAGAGGGGATCGATTCCCAGAATCTCGCAGAGGGCTCTAACTTCCTGGCGGAAAGGCAATTTTTCTTCGTAGAGGTCAATTCCCACCGGGGCTCCTTCCACAAATTCGTTCAGGGTGGTGGCCACCCCTCCGCGGGTCGGATCGCGCATGAGGCGGATCTCGCCGGCAAACGGTCGGAGCGAGGCGATCAGATCATTCAAGGGAGCGCAATCGGACTGCAAGGGGGTATCCATGTTCAATCCCTCTCGTTGCGCCAGAATGGTGGTTCCGTGATCGCCAATGGTACCGTTAATGATGATCCGGTCTCCGGGCTGAATCCGGCCGCTCAACTCCAATCCCTCCGGTATTTCGCCCACCCCGCTGGTGTTAATAAAAATTTTGTCCAGGGAACCACGAGGTACTACTTTGGTGTCACCGGTTACGATTTCCACCCCGGCCTGCTGGCAGGTTTTCCGGATGGAATCCAGAATCCGCCGCAGATCTTCCAGCAAGAATCCTTCTTCGATGAGTAATCCCAGACTCAAATAGCGGGGAGTCGCCCCCATGACCGCCAGATCGTTCACCGTTCCCGAAACCGCCAGCTTGCCAATGTCGCCGCCCGGGAAGAAAATGGGATCCACCACATAGGAGTCCGTGGTCATGACCAGGCGCGTGGCGTTGGTTTGAAAAATTGCCCCGTCGTCCAGCCGGTTTAATAAGGGATTGTCGAAGGTGGGAACCAGTAAATCTTTGATCAACTGGTGAGACAATCTCCCTCCGCTGCCGTGAGAAAGTAAAATTCGGTCTGCTTTCATGATTCCACTCTTTATTTTTCGTTTCGGTTTTTACTGCGACGGACGTTTTACATTTCCGCCCGGTCGTATTTGTAATAGGCCGCGCAGGTTCCTTCGCTGGAAACCAT
>JAJRXE010000374.1 GCA_024276455.1 Calditrichota bacterium | reverse complement strand
GTCCAGAATCTCCGGAAATCCGGTGAGCGCCTCGACCAGGGTCACCGGCACGCCGTTTTCCCGCAAAAAACGGGCAGTACCGCCGCTGGAGAGAATCTCGACCCCATTCTCGACCAGCTTTTCGGCCAGCGGAAGTAAACCGGTCTTCTCCCAGCAACTGATTAGAGCACGTTGAATCCGAATGTTAGGTTCTGCCATTTTTCTCTGATTCTCAATTTACTCACCACGTAACAATATTTTGACGGTTCGCTCAGGGTTCCTGAAAAATGACCCGCCGTCCTTCCACCCGAAAGGGAGTGGTTAACACTTTTTGCAACGCCCGGGAGTAGAGCTGATGTTCCACTTCCAATACTCTGGCGGCAATTTCTTCCGGCGAACGGCAATCCGCAATATCCACCGCTTGCTGCATCACAATCGGTCCGGCATCGTATTCCTGGTTCACCAGGTGAATGGTTGCCCCACTCACCCTGGCGCCGGACCGAAAAACCGCCCGATGAACGTGCATCCCGTACATTCCTTTTCCGCCAAACGCAGGAAGCAAAGCCGGGTGAATATTGAGAATGCGGTTGGGAAACGCTTCCACCACGTTATCGGGAATTTTTTTCAGAAAACCTGCCAGCACAATCCAGTTGGTGTCGTGCTTTCTCAATATCCGAAGCAGGGCGTCACCAAATTCCTCCTCGGATTCGAACTCCGCCGGCGAGATGACATAGGAAGGAATGTGATGTTCCTGCGCAAACGCCAGTGCCCCGGCCTGAGGGCGGTTGGTAATGAAACAGCAAATCTGGGCCGGTATGGTGCCCGCTTGAATATTACGAAAGATTGCTTTAAAATTCGTTCCCGTCCCTGAAGCAAAAACCGCAATATTATTCACCCAAAACACTCCGTTTTAAACATCAAATATAATATGAACTCAAATAGGTGTCAAATGTAATTGAACATAACTTCCCCCTCGCAAACTGGCAGGATCCGTGCGGGGGAACCGGGATGAAATGGTTACCAATTTGCAACAATAGGTTCCCAGGTAAGGGAAAACGGTTCGGTCTTCAATCTGGCCGGGACGCCCAGGGGTAAAGGGCAGGAGTGGGGAACGTGACTGTATGGGAAGCCGGCAACAACGGGCAGATTGCCGGGGACAAATTCTCGAACAGCCTCTTCAATATTCAAGGATTTTCCCTGCCACAAAAATTGTCCCAGAAGAAGGGCTACCGTACGGTCCAGCACGCCGGCCAGCTTTAATTGCATCAAGAAACGTTCAATCCGGTACAGCGGTTCGTTCACATCCTCCAGAAATAGAATCAGGTTTTCGGTGCGCGGAAAATACGGGGTACCCAGCAGGGAACAAATCATGGAAAGAGTGCCGCCCAGCAGCACCCCGTGGGCCTCTCCCGCTTGCAACACCGTTAAAGAAGCATCGGCGATTAGCGTGGAATCAAGGTGCGTGGCTTTTCCGCTCAGCAGGGAGAAAAAGAAATCCAGAAAGGGGTTTTCCTCGCGCAGTTGGGTTGTCAGGGTCATTCCAGAGATTGAGGGCACGCCGGCTTTTTCCCACAGAGCCCACTGCAACGCCGTTACATCGCTGAAACCAACCAGGGGCCTGGGACGTTTTCTCCACCATTCGAAATCGACGTGAGGGAGCAGCTGCAGTCCGCCGCTGCCGCCGCGGGAAGCGTACAGCACCTGCACGGAATCCTGTTTTAACAGGAAGTGAATGTCGTCCACCCGCTGGGCGACTGTGCCGGCGTAAAACCGGTGTCTGGCAAACAGATTGGGCGCCTGCACAACCCGGATGCCCCGGCGCTGCAATACCTCCAGTCCCGCTTGAATACGCTCCGGAGTCACCGCTTCGCCGGGAGAAAAAACGCCCACGGTCATTTTTTCCGTCATCCCAGTCGTTGACATAATGTTCCACCTCTCCTTGATTTTCTTAACTGCCCACCCGCTCCCGGACCTTCTTCCACTGCTCTCGCCCGGAAGCCGCTTAGCGCAACCGCACCCGGTTCTCGACCCGTTCGCTTAACGTTTTTACCGCCCGGAATAATTCTCGCTCTCGAGCAGTAAACGGCACGTTTCTTCGTTTCATGACCAGTTCCGCCACTTCCACGGCTTGTTCAAACCGGTAATGGCGCAAGAGGTCGCTTCCGCCCCAGGAAAAAGAAGGAATAAACTTGGGCGGAAAACCCGAACCAAACACATTGGAAGAAACGCCCACCACCGTACCGGTGTTGAACATGGTGTTAATGGCTGTCTTAGAATGGTCGCCCATAATGAGACCTAAAAACTGTTTCCCCGTTTTCACCGTCCGGTTGTTCAAATACACCGAAATTTCTCCGTAATTATTTTTCAAATCGGAATTGTTGGTATCTGCCCCAATATTCACCCAGGAACCCAGATAAGCATGCCCCAGAAACCCATCGTGCTGTTTATTCGAGTACCCCTGAATGATGCTTCCCTCGATCTCGCCACCAACTTTGCAAACCGGTCCAATTGCGGTGTCCTGGTAAATCTTGGCGCCAATTTTCACCAAACTGTTTTTCCCGACATAGAGCGGTCCGTACAAAACCGCATTGGGCATAATGGTAGTCCCTTCGTCAATAATAATGGGTCCTTCCTGCGCATTTAACACGACGCCGGGCAACACGGTGGCTCCTTTCCCCAACCAGAGGTTTTCTTTTCCCAGTACCCGGGCGCCGTCTTCCAGCTTGCCTGCAGAAGGGCGCTGTGACAGATAGGCCTGAAATTCCCACTCGATTTCACTCCCCACGCGGTAAATTAAATCCCAGGGGTATTCAATAAATTTTGCCAGGGTTTCCTCCAATTTCAACCGGTTGAACACCACGTTGGTTTGCAACACTCCCTCCGTAAAAAATTCCTGCGGCAGGGAACCTTTCCAGCGGAAGGCGACAATATCCTTCCCGGACGCCAGGCCTTCTCCAGGCTCTAATCGCTGCAGGCGGCCCACCAATTCCGGATCGGCCAACCAGCGACCATTGACAAACCAGAAGTCCCCTTCTTCATGCAAGGATACTATTTGTTCTGCGGGTAGGTAATATTGCCGCAAATAGTCCCGGGAAACATATTTCCAACGTTCTCCTCCCCAGAGAAACGCCAGTTTTTCTGCCAGAGTAAACATTCCGCTGCGCAGCTCCCACACCGGTCGGAAATAGACCAGCGGAAGTAGGTCAAGAAATTTCTCGTCTTCAAATAATACTCTCATTTCTCTGCTCCGTTATTTTAAATTGAACTTGTACGTCTTGCTTACCCAGCTGGAAACCGTTTTCCCACCCAACCGAGCGGGAATCCATCGGGTTTTTCGAATCGCCTCTCTCACCCGGTGCAAACAGGTTGTATCCGCCGTGGTATTTTTTATGACCTGAATATCTTCCACCTGTCCGGTTGAACTAACTAATATTAGCACCCGGATTTCGCCCTGACAGGAGCTCCCCTCCATACTGGGATAAAACTCCACCAGCGGGCGGGCCGGGATTTCCACCGGTTTGCCCGCACCGGTTTGGCTTGCCACTCCCGGAAGAGAGGGTGTTTCCACCGGCAACTGCTCCGTGAGATCGGCTTCTTCCACTGCCACAAAGGGCCCCAGGGTTGGTCTCCGGGGGGGCAACGGTCTCCCGAGTTTCTTTTGCAAAGTAACCGGAATATCACTCACATAAATCTTAAGTTCCAGCTTCTCTTTTTTTAAAGACGGTTTTACGGGAAATCGGGGGAGGAGATAGAAAATAACGGTCAGGATCGAAATGCTGATTAACAGGGACACTTTAAAAGCAAAGCGATATTCCAGATCGTTCGTTTTGCGGTTAATCATAGCAGAAATAAAAAAAGCAGTGCCTTAAAAAGCACTGCTTTTTTCAATAAGGTGTTGAATTATCTCTTCAACTTGAAGGTAAACGGAATCGTCATCCAGACTTTTACGTAGCGGTCACGCTGTTTACCCGGTTTGAAGACAAACTGCTTGGCCGCCGCAATGGCCGCATCGTCCAGCATGGGATGCGATTTAATCACTTCCACTTTTTCCACCCGGCCTTTGGTGTTAATCAACACCTTCACCACCACCATTCCTTCAATACCGGCCTTGCGCGCCAACTCGGGATATTTCGGCTCCACTCGTTTAATCACTTCCGGTTTTTCCGACAGAGCATGGAACGGTACAATCGGCTCTTCTTCTTCCGGCGGGGGCGGTGGCAATTCTTCCACCGGCTGAGAAAAATCGATTTCCGTTTCATCAATGGTCAGCTCATCCGGAATATCCTCGTCTTCGGAAGCCACCGGGATGGCCGGACGTGCCGGGGGTGGTGGCCGATGGATTTGCTCAGTTTGCGGTATTTCTACCGTTTCAATTTGAACGTCGACTTTTTTCTCTAACTTATATTTGGTTTCAAAACGCTTGAAAGAATAGAAAACCACGATTACAATCGCCATCGCAATCACAAGCGAGGCTTCCATTATCTTTCGGTAGCGCCTCTTTAAGTCGACTTCAGGATCTTTGTAAATAAATTGCCTTTTTGCCATGTTTAATACCTCACTGGGATGGGAGTGCTGAATAATTAATTCTCAGCGCGTTCGCCTTTCTTAGTTCTTGTTGAACATCAGTAACAATTCCCATGTCTGCATCTTTGTCCACCCGTAAGGAGACAATCAACTGGGGATCTGCGACCAGTTTGTTGTACACAATGGTCCGCAAATCATGAATGTTTTTTACCGTCACATCATCAATTACCACATTGTTAAAGCGGTCAATCCAGATGGTCGTTACGTGCCGTTTGGTCGGCAATTTTTCAATTTTAGCTGCTTCCGGCAAATTCACCTTCAATCCCGTGTACTGCCGCAACACCGTACTCACCATAAAGAAGATCAACAGCTGGAAGATGATATCGGGCATAGATGCAGTGGGAATTCCGATCTTCATCTTCATCTTTTTTTCTATCTTGATCGCCATGGAGATTCCCTCAACTCAGCTATTCGTCGTTCCAATTAATTAAAACTAATTTATGATTCTTCTGGTTCCGCGATGGATATTCGCGTTGCCCCTGCTTTCTTTAGCTGATCGATGACCTTAATGTAAATGTTGTACTTCGTTTTCCGGGCTGTTTTTACCGAGACAATCAGCTTGTCATTTTCCATGAGCTTATCGCGAATAATATTGTCCACTTCCTCTACCGGAACAACTTTGTCATCAATCAGAATTTGGCCCGCGTCGTTAATAAGCAAATTGGTGATGTTCTTTTTACTAATTTCCTTCACTTCGCCAATCGGGGGCAAGACCAGGTCGAGTCCTTTATCCACATCAATGGTTGTGGTAACCAGAAAGAAAATGAGCAACTGGAACACAATATCAGGCAATGATGCAGAGGGAATTTCAGGTTCACCTCTTTCCTTTTTCCTGTTTACAACCATTTTACTTCCCTCTTAAATTTAAACGGTTATTAGTGTTTTTCCATCTCGACCAGCGTGTCCACCAACTGCACAGAGGCCTCTTCCATATCGATGATCAACTTATCGATACGCGAAGTCGCCCAGTTGTAGAAGAACTGAATGGTCATTGCCACAATCAGCCCGAACAGGGTGGTCAACAATGCCTGGGAAATACCACCGGCCACCACCGCCGGAGAGATGTCGTTGGCGGTCTTAATCGAATCGAAGGCGACAATCATTCCCCAAACTGTTCCGGTAAATCCTAACATCGGGGCAATTACAATGATGAAACCCAACCAGATCATTCCTTTTTCCAGGAATGCCATTTCAATGGTTCCGGCATTGGTAATTGCCTTCTCAACGTATTCAATCCCTTCTTTTGCCCGCATCAAGCCCGCATGGAAAATCGACGCTACCGGTCCACGAGTCTTTTCGCACAAATCGAGTGCCGCTTCCACACCGCCTTCTTTCAAGGCCGTACGAACACCTTCAATAAACCGTCGGGTATTAATACCAGCTCGCCACAGTGTCCACATTTTCGCAATTCCAATAGCTAAACCGAGAATCAGGGACACCAAAATTGGCCACATGAAGCCGCCACCTTGAATGAATAATTCGACCATAGTAACTTAAACCTCCTAATTCAGTTTCATCATAATTGACATATGAATTAATTTAAACTTCACAATCGGCAAATTATACATATTTCAATTTTTAAAGTCAATCTTTTTTTCACATAATTTTTTCAATTATTTCAATTATTTACTTAATAATGCCAGTTTTTGAGCTTCGTCGAGAGAGCGAAGCGCGGTTAAAAATTGATTGTCATGATGCAAAACCACGTAATAATACCCGTCCTTTTCCCAGAAATGGCGGGCAATTTCGGCCTTGATCATCATGGAAAGAAATTCCCGATCTTTCTTGAAATCCTCATCTTTTATTTTAATACCCTTTTTTACGCAAAAGTCTTTAAACGCCTGTAGAATATCCTCGTTAATCTGGAAGCGGTTGTTAAAGGCAATCAGATTGGTATTTAGTTCCGGATGTTTCACCGCGTAATCGCTGGCAAACTCGAAGAAAGCCCGTTTCACAAACATTTTGTTCACCATTTTGGGGGCTTTGGAACCGCTTTTATTGAGCACAATCTTATCGGGCCGAATCCCGCCCCCGCCGTAAACAATTCGCCCGCCACGGGTGTGGAATTGCGGACGATTTTTCAGGCTGTCTTCCACCATCCAGCTGGTATCGGCCGACTCGATGTAATACTCTTCCAGTTTCTTCCCTTTGTACTTTCGCTGGATCAATCGGCCGCTGGGGGTGTAATATTTGGCGGTGGTTACCCGCACCGCCGATCCGTCTCCCAGAGGGAACTCTTTTTGAACCAGCCCTTTACCGAAACTATTGGTTCCCACAATCAGTCCACGGTCGTAATCCTGAATGGCACCCGCCACAATTTCGGACGCAGATGCGGAACCGCGGTCGATGAGAATAATCAAGGGAAAATCGTACACCGGACCCGTGCGCCACTGATCGGAGTAAAACTTTTCGTTCACCCGATTATTTCTTCCCCGGGTTTCCACTACCAGCAGATGTCCCGGCAAAAATTTCCCGGCTAATTTTACGGCTTCGTGTAAGTAACCGCCCGGATTCCCGCGCAAATCCAGGATTAAGCGCTTCATGCCTTTTCTCAAGAGGGCTCGAATGGCTTCGTCGGTTTCTTTGGTGGTGGTTGCGGCGAAACGGTTAACCATGATGTAGCCGGTACTATCGTCCGCCATAAATTTGGTGGTGACCGTGTAAATGGGAATTACATCTCGAATAATCGTTAAATCGAACGGTTCGTCCAGACCTTCGCGAGCCACGGTAATATTCACCGAAGTTCCCTTGGGTCCTTTTAACTTCTTTGGCACTTCATCCCGCTCGATGCCGTACACCGATTTTCCATTGATTTTAATGATCCGATCTCCCGGACGCAACCCCAACCGGTCGGCCGGGGAACCGGCAATGGGCGAAATCACCGTAATGTACCCGTCAATCACATCGAATTCGATTCCGATTCCCTCGTAATGCCCGCTAAAACTTTCCTTATTGCTTTCCACTTTCTTCGGTTCGATGTAAACACTGTGGGGGTCCAGTTTGGCCAACATCCCGGAGATCGCCCCTTCGATGGCTTTATCCCAGGGGACGTCTTCCACATAGTAAAGTTTGAGCAACTGAACCACCCGGAAAAATTTATTGATTTG